>CAXUOL010000025.1:0-22849 GCA_964252435.1 uncultured Nostoc sp. | reverse complement strand
TCAAATTTCGACAGATTTAATGATTTTTGAGATAGAAATATAAAATTGTTTGGCTCATAAAAAAGTAACAATATCGCTCAATATGTCTGAATTTTATACGTTTCAACCTTTACAGCTAATTAATCCTAGCTTGGATAGTAGTGAAAATCACTACTAGAATTCCCCTAATATCGAGGAACTAATTAGTTGTAAAAAGCCTTTGACGGCATCTCTTGATGAAGATTTATTTATTGCTGTGCATCAAATGTGTGAACTTGCTTTTCACCAAATGATTATTGATATGGAACGAGTTTTGAAGACTTTAGCACAAGCACTACAAGATGCAACTGATCCGATCATTGGCAATACGGCAGAGGTATGCTATTTCTTTCGTCGCATTCTGCGTCTTTACGAAGTTGTAAATACAACGATGCCGATTCTGGCGACAATGCGTGCTTTTGCGGAGTTCAGAACTAGTATTGGCCCTACTAACGGGTTTCAGTCTTTTCAGTTCCGTCATCTAGAAATTATGAGTGGGGTTTGTAAATACTGGGATGGCGGTACTAAAAATGCTGAGGGGAAATTGCATATTGCTGAGATCGAGTTTAATCAACGCTATGGTGAACAGGTAGCACAATGGTTTGAATTATATCGTCAGCACAACCTTACTTACTATTATCAAGCCCTTTTCAGCAATTAATTCTGCATTAATTTCTTATGGACAATCAGAAATTAATTTGCAAATACCAAATATTTAAAAATTAAATACTTTATTAAAAATAAAGAAAACTATGAGCGAGTACCAGTATTACGAATTCCAGGCATTAGACCGACCATTAACTGCATCAGAACAAGCATATATAAGTAGTTTATCTAGTCGGGTACAACTGAGTGCAACAAACGCAATTTTTACCTACAGCTATGGAGACTTTCGAGGTGAACCCAAGGAAGTTCTAGAAAAGTGTTTCGACATCATGTTATACATGGCGAATTGGGGAACGCGACAAATAATGTTTCGTTTCCCTAAAACAGTGGTTGCTCCATCAGTTTTTGAACCTTATTGTTTAGCTGATAAAATTACTGTATCAAGGAGCAAAAACTATGTAATTGTGGATATTAGTATCCAGGACGAAGAATATGGAGATTGGATAGAAGGAGAGGGATGGCTAGCACAATTAGTGCAGTTGCGTGATGATATTTTGCAAGGAGATTATCGAGTTTTATACCTGGCTTGGTTAAAAGCAGCTTCAATAGCAATTGAAGAAGGGGAAGATGAAGAAGATTTAGTTGAACCACCTGTCCCAGCCAACTTGAAAAAGCTACCTGATGCGATTGGGACTTTTATAGAGTTATTTGATATTGACCAGGATTTAATTGCATCGGCATCTCAAGTAAGTATTGATAAAAAAGAAAATACTGAACCCATAAAAGAGTGGATTACAGCTTTGTCATCAAAGGAAAAAGACTATTTTCTTTTGAAATTGGCAACAGGTGAAATTAATGTTGGAATACAACTTGTAAAACGACTGCGAGAACTATTTAAAATTCCCAAAAGTGATAGCAATCATGATACTTATAGACGCTCATTCTCCCAGTTACTAGAAAATGCTAATGAGCAAATGCAACAGCGTCAGCAACGAGAAAAATTAGCAGCACAACAGGAAAAAATCCGGAAGTTAGAAGTTCTAGCTAAAAATCAAGATAAAGTCTGGTCAGATATATATAAGTTACTTGAATTCAAGCAATCCAAAACTTATGACCAAGCAGTTGCACATCTAGTTGACTTACGGGAACTGGCTGAATATCAAGGAAAGCTAGAGGAGTTCAAAGCTTCTATTAAGCAGATGCAAAAAAATTATAGCACCCGGACTGGATTGCTATCGCGCCTGAAAAAAGTTGGATTATTGTAAATTCTCTAAGTGTACAATTTTTCTTTTCTGACATGGTGATGCTGATTACCATTTTACATTCATGGTATGAAGCCCCTATTTTTAAATAGGTCGAATAAAAAAAGAAGATTTTTAAGGCACGTAGTGCGATAACTTAGCAGTGCGGAGCCGGAGCCGCTCCGTCTCCTGTCCATATTTGAAACAAGAGCTTTTAAGTTACTTATTCTCTTTCCCATTTCCCTTTCTTCACACTCTTGTTTGAGCGAAAAATAAGCTGATGTATCTAATAAATACATCAGCTTTTGACTTATCCCAAGATTTCAATCACAGCCGCGAGAATAGCTGGGGCTTTGTCTGAAACCGGAATGAATACTCGCTTTTGCCAGTTGATGATTTCGGTGAAGCAACCCACAGCCACCAGTCGCTCTGCCAGTGAGATAGCATTAACCAGTTCTATGCGAGGTTCTGTGGCAATGTAAGAACGCCGTAAAGTAACGCCACCCGGTAACTGCTGGGAATAGCCTTCGTTTAGCACTAAAGAGACTAACTCTTGTGGGCTTAACAGCTTGTTCTTGAGTCCGAGTTGTTCAGCCACCGACTGGATATTTTGAGCATTCACCACCCGACCGAGTATCTTTTGTCCATCACTGGTTTGTAGTCGGAATACTCGACTATTCTGCTGTGGTAGTATTTTCCAGATGGGTAGGAGAATACCAGTTACCAAATGCAGGTAATCGGTAGTGAACTTGGGCAGTGCGTCTATTTCAATAGACCAAGCAGCAGCAAACGCATCAATAGAAACTTGCTGCCAAGTGGAAGATTCCAAGTTTTGGACTGGTACGCGAGTTTCTTTCTGTGGGCGAATCAGCAACACTCTTGGTACAACTCCACCCTCAGAGTCGTAGATACTATGTGTCGGAATTGACACAGCAGCATGACCAGACTTGGAGTTGATCATGAGCAGTCCAAGATATTGAGTGGCAAACTCCAACATCTCTTCAACAGTTTTGATGTTGTTCTTCTGGGTGCGTTCCACTTTCAAGTAATTGGTGACGCTACCAGTTTGAGCATGAGTATATACAGCTTCGTGGCTCTCAACAGTAAAACGTTCAGCCCGAAGTGTTTCCACACCCATCTCGTAGACGCCCGCTGCGATCGCTGCTTCAATCTGCTGACTTAGCAACAATTCAAAACGCTCGAAAATGATGTTTTGCATATCGATGCGTAAAGCCAGCAGCCGATTGAGGAATTGCCGTAGGGGTGGGAGGTCGATTTTCATGCCGCCCTCATGAGAGGTTAAGCTAAGTCCGGTAATTTGCTCGAACTGTCCTAAAGGCACTTGGGCAAATCTGCCTTGATAAATCTGCTTAAACAATTCATACAAGGCGTGTTCGGCATACTGAGATTCAAGGTTATCCTTAGTATCAAATATCCCATTGCCACCCGTCTGCCTTTGCCCACGAGTCAACGCGCCCAAGCTATCCAGCCTTCGAGCGATGGTTGAGATAAAGCGGCGTTCACCTATAACGTTAGTGGTAACAGGTCTGAACACGGGTGCTGATGCTTGGTTTGTGCAGTGTGATCTTCCAAGTCCTTGAATTGCGTTGTCTGCTTTCCAGCCGGCTTCTAACAAATAATGCGATCGCCGCCGCCGATTAACAGCGTTGAGGTCAGCGTGATAACTTCTGCCTGTCCCGCCAGCGTCACTGAAGATGAGGATTTGTTTATCTCCTTGCATAAACGCAGCAGTCTCAGCAATATTCGCACCAGCACCGCGTGAATCTACAAACAAACGTCCAGATTCATCTTTCAGAACTCGCTTACTGCGACCAGTTACTTGGGGTACAGCCGGGATACGTGCAAAATGGGACACGTTGTAAAGTTTTGTAAAGGAATCAGGTTGAAACCATTGATTTGTAGAGGTTTTGAACCAAAACTAGGTTCAGTCGAGCCAAAAATTTTGGAACCGGTCTGGGGACAACTCGGTGTAGCGAATAGTGTGTTGAATATTCTTGTGTCCCAGATAAGCCTGAATAGCTCTAGTGTCATGACCATGAGAAGCCAGATAAAACCCACAGGCATGGCGTAACATATGCGGATGCACAGATAACGCTAACCCAGCAAGAATGCCAGCACGACTAATAATGTTAAAGGCTGTGGCAGCAGCCATTGGAGTTCCGCGTTCGGAAATAAACAGGTAAGGGGAATTAGGATATGAGCGTTGAAGTTGTCGTAGCCACCTCAACTCTCTTGCACGTAAAGGATGCGTTGAACTGATACCATGCTTGAGTCGATTGATATGGATCGTGCCACTAGAAAAATCTACCTGTGACCATCGCAAGGCTACCAATTCTGATACCCGTAGACCGTGACGATAAGCCAGTAAAATTAAAGTCGAATCTCTGTGACCATGCCGCCCTGTTGATGAGGCTGCTTTAATCATGGCTTCAACTTCATTGGGTAGCAGATATTCTCGTGTTCGCAACTCTTGGTTTGTGACTTTTTTGGGTGGAGCAGTATGAGTCATAAAAACCAAATTGCCCATAAAAGGTAATTGGGTACTTTAATATTGAGTACGACACAATCAACTCCCCACACATTCCATGTTAAAAACTTGCCCATAAACAGTTCTTTTTGGTAATGTTTCTCTACATAAACTCCTGACGGACTGGCTTGTTGGTGATATATATCTTTTGAAGTTCCAAATCACACACACCTACTGATAGTGACATCTATAGAACGTACCGCTTACCCTAGATTTAAGCGCCAATTTACCACCAAAGAACTTACCGAGATTTATACCCCAACACCTTCAGAAATTGCTTTCGCTTACAGTACAGCTAAGGGCGAAAGTAATATTCTAAATTTGCTCGTCATCTTAAAATCGTTCCAAAGACTGGGTTATTTTCCATCGATTGCAGATATCCCACTGAAAATGATTAACCATATTCGCAGTCATTTAAAATTTGAGCTTGATATTGTTTTGGGTTATGAAAGTAGCAAAACAATGTACCGACATCGGACAGCTATCCGCGAATATCTTCAAGTTAAATCTTTTAATCAAACTGCGCTACATTTAGCAGTATCTGCGGTGAATGAATCAGCCCAGGTGATGGATAATCCTGCCGATTTAATGAATGTCGCTATTGCCGAACTGATTAAAAATAGATATGAGTTGCCAGGATTTAACACATTAAATAGATTAGTACGCCGAGTTAGGAATGTAGTCAATCAAAATCTATTTAAGTTGGTACTTAGTCGCCTAAGTAATGATTGTCAACAACGGCTACTCGACCTTTTAGATAATCATCCAGTAGAATATAGAAGTCTCTACAATAATCTCAAGCAACTTCCTAAACGCCCAACCCGTAATCACCTCAATGATTTAATTGTACATTCAATCTGGCTGGATTCTTTGGGAGATATTAAACCACTCATTGCTGATATGACAGCAGCTAAGATTCAACACTTTGCTGCCGAAGCGAGAGTATTAGATGCGAGCGAAATCAAAGAGTTTAATTTACCAAAACGAATTACTTTAATATTATGCCTGATTTACTCAGCGAGCGTGATGACGCGAGATAACTTGGTTGAGATGTTTCTCAAAAAAATGCAGTCAATTCATAATCATGCCAAGAAAGAGTTAGAACTTATCAAACAAAGATATCAGGAAACAGTTGAGAAATTACTGGGGGTTTTCAGTAATGTCCTACAAGTATTGGTTGATGAATCGCCAGAAGTTGGGGCTGTAGTTAAGGTCGATAAAGTTGATAAGGTCGAGCAAGTTAATCAAGTACTCATTCCATCTGGTGGTGCTGAAAAACTATTAAGTGAATGTGAAGCAATAAATGCCTATAAGGGAAATAATTATTTTCCCCTATTGTGGCAATTTTATAAAAGTCACCGCGGCACTTTTTTCCGGTTGCTAGGTGCTTTGAAGTTTTCATCAACTACCAACGAACAAAGTGTAGTTGAGGCATTGAATTTTATTTTAGAAAATCAGTCACGGCGGGGCCAATTCTTCAATAATACTATTGATTTAGATTTTGCTTCTCCTCAATGGCAGAAACTTTTATTTGTCGAGCAAGGAAACAAAACTAAAATTGTGCGTCGCCATCTGGAAGTTTGTGTTTTTTCTTACTTAATGGCTGAATTGAGGTCGGGGGATATTTGCGTAAAGGGGAGTGAGAATTACGCTGACCACCGAGAACAGTTGTTGCCTTGGTCAGAATGTTTACCACTGATTGACCAGTATTGTGGGGATTTGGGTTTTGCTAATAATGCCGTTGGTAATGTTTACCAACTCAAGTCTTTGTTGACTGACACTGCGTCTATAGTGGATGCTGGTTATCCAGATAATCGTCAACTTGTAATTAATGATTTGGGTGAACCTGTATTAAAAAAATCTGTGCGTCATGATTTGAGTCCATCAGCTAAGACTTTACTTGAGGCTGTGGAACAAAGGTTTGGTGAACGTAATTTGATTGATATTCTGCGGAATGTTGATTATTGGACTAATTTTACACGCCATTTTGGGCCGATGAGCGGTAGCGACCCGAAGCTAGAACGGGCGACGGAACGTTATTTGTTGACTAGTTTCACTTATGGTTGTAATTTGGGGCCGACTCAAGCTGCAAGACACATGCGGGGTATTGTCACAAGTAAGGAAATATCCTTTGTCAATCGCCGTCATGTAAGTGTGGATAAACTGAATGCAGCCCTTGTGGATATTATTAATCGCTACAACGTTTTAAAGCTTCCGAGCATTTGGGGTGATGGGACAACTGCGGCGGCTGATGGGACTAAGTACGAACTCTACGAAGAAAACTTACTCTCTGAGTATCATATCCGCTATGGTGGCTACGGAGGGATTGCTTACCACCATGTTTCTGATACCTATGTGGCGCTATTTAGTCATTTTATTTCCTGCGGAACCTGGGAGGCTGTTTATATTATTGAGGGTTTGTTAAAAAATCTTTCTGATATTCAGCCTCAGACGATTCACGCAGATACTCAAGGACAATCAACGCCTGTGTTTGCATTGTCACATATGTTGGGGATTAAGTTAATGCCCCGGATTCGGAATTGGAAAGATTTAAATTTCTTCCGCCCAGATAATGATACGGTTTACAAGCATATTGATTCTTTGTTCAAAGATGCGATTGATTGGGAGAAAATTCAAAACCATTGGCAGGATATTTTACAGGTTGTGCTGTCGATTCAAACTGGCAAGATTTCAAGTGCGGTGCTGTTACGAAAGCTGGGAAATTATAGTCGTAAAAACAGATTATACCAGGCTTTTCAGGAGTTAAGACGGGTAATTAGGACGGTATTTCTGTTGCAATATATTTCGGATATGAAGTTACGACAACAGATTACTGCGGCAACGAATATTGTTGAGTCTTATAACGGTTTCTCGAAGTGGTTTTTCTTTGGTGGTTTTGGGGTTATTGCTAATAATGACCCAATTGAGCAGGAGAAGATTGTTAAATATAATGATTTGGTTGCTAATGCTGTGATCTTTCACAATGTTGTGGATTTGACTGAGGTTTTGCGGGATTTGCTGAAGTCTGGTTATTTGATTACTCGTGAAGATGTGGCGGCGTTGAGTCCTTATATGACGAGTCATATCAAGCGTTTCGGCGATTACTTGATTGATATGGAGACTGTGCCGAATTTGTTGGATGATGACAAGCTCTTAGTTTTGGTTTGAAAAATTGTGAAGGTATGTCTGGTAAGGGTTGTAGAGTTATTGTTTACATAACTTTACAACGTGTCCCATTTTGCACGTATCCCGGCTGTACCCCTTGTAGTTTCCCAAATTGGGCTATTAAGCCAGTCCCGGCACTTGGCTCAAGGATGAGGTCGCTGCTACTGATTTGTCCCGCCAATGCTACCAAGTATGCAAGCGGCAGAGGTGTCGAGAATTGCTGAAGCTGTACTGATTCTTCACTGCGCCGTGTTTGCGTTGGGCAGAGGGCTACTAACTTCTCCAATTCCAATAATACTGTTTGTGGCGACTCTAATAAAAGCTTGTAACCTTTTTGACGCAGATATAGCATTTGAGCCACTTCCACAGCTTCGTAAGCATCTTTCCACTGCCATCTGCCCTCTGCCGCAGTACCGTGGAAGTGACGATTCATTTGGGCTTGAACAGTTTTCGTGTTCAGGGGGCGGTTCTCAAGTAGTGTTTTCAAAAGCTCTTGACCAACACTTAATATTGATTGCCCATAATCTAATACTGTTTGGAAGTCGAACAGAAAACCTTGAGTGAAAAGTTGCTGTACCATTGCATCACTCACAATATTATTTTTTCACTTTTGCTATGGCGAAGCCTTTCTCTTATTCATAAATGAGGCAATTACCAAGAAGGGGAAAAGGGGAATGGGAAAGGGGGAAAGGGCACATAATTTAGAACTTTTCCTCACAAGGTAGAAAGCCCCTGTCTTAATTGTGGAGAACAAAAAAAGAAGATTTTTGAGACATGTAGTGCCAGAACTTAGCAGCGTCTTTATTTGAAACAAGAGCTTTCAAGTTACTGGTTCCCTTTCCCCTTCTTCATTAGCCTCATTTAAACCTTTGAACGTTCAGATATTTATTCTTCGGTGATCAGCCGAGGGGTAAAAAGCGAATTAGCCAGCTTTACGCGGTCTACCTGGCTTGCGCTTTTCTGAAGAATTTACATCAGCCTTTTTAGTTTTCGGTGACTTATTGGCAGCATTGTTAGCTTTATTTGAACGGTTAGTACGTTTTGGTTGTGGCGAAATTTCTTTAACTGGAGGCAGTAATCTCAATGGACTTCTTACTGAAGTCGGATAAAATGGGCAGGGGTAAAGGGGAAAGGATGGAACTTTCTCTTTCCCTTTCCCTTTCACTACTTGTACGATGAACAATTTCATCCTCTAACATCCAAGGATCTGATAGTTTTTCAAAAGTCAGAGTTTGTGGCGTGATTATTTCTGATACTGGTGGGATTGTAGAAGTAGCTATATTTCCATTACTAACCGAAACCACATTACTAGTGTAAGCAGCCGATACAAATAGTCCGTTAATGAACTGGAACATAACGAGAGTAACAAATGCCCAAAAGATGGCTACGATTGCCAAAGTGAGTAAAGATTGCATATCCATGATTTTTTCAACTAAATATTTGTAATTTCCTTTGATCTACGCAAAGTGTTTTTAAGCCTTGTTCAAATGTGAAGCTGATTTGAACATATCCTCTCTTGAAGAGAGAACTTCACTCCAAATTTAGCGTAGCTTCTCTCTGATTTAATTTAGCCAAACTTCTTCGTTATTTTAAAGTTTATTTATAAAGTAAACCGAACTTTAGTATTTACCTGTTTGAAGATTTAAAGTATTATATTTATAAACTTATTTCCCAAAAATAAACATTGGGTGAAGTCTATGGTTAAGATTTGATTGGTTAGCTAATTCTGGAAATAAAAGATTCTATTCAAACGAAAAGTAAAAGTATTCGTCACAATTAATTGAAAGTATGCCTAGCCCAACTACCGACTTAGTTCGCTCCTACCTCAAAGAAATTGGACGCTACCCTCTGCTAACTCCTGAGCAAGAAATTACAAACGCTAGGCTTGTACAGCAGATGATGGCGATTGAGCAGCAACGGCAAGCGATCGCACTTCAACTAAAGCGAGAACCAACTGCAAGAGAATTAGCTACCTCACTTGGGCAAAGCGAAGCTGAAGTGGAGTTAATTCTTCATCAAGGGGAACGAGCAAAGCAGAAAATGGTGACTGCTAACCTACGGCTGGTGGTGGCGATCGCTCTAGCTTTAGTGTATTCTATTTGCCCAGAACGTAGTACTTCTATTACGTCAATTGGCATATTCAGTAGAGGTAGCCGACTGACGCGAAAGCTTTCTGGTGATAGCTTACCTACCGTCATAAAGACACTCTCTACAATCTCCCACTGCTTGCGGAAAACGTTTTCCGTGTTTTCATCTGACCACTCAACTTTCTTTTTATCTAAATGTGCTTTCCTGCTCAATAAAGCAATTACTTCTTTGACAGTACAATCCATTTGCCAGGAAAGTAAATTTAGTATTCCTTCTGTTTCCTCTATTGGATTTAAATCTTCTCGTTGTAAATTTTCCAATAAGGATAGCTTTAGAGCCGAAGCGTCATCAACGTTTAATATCAGAGCAGGAACTTCCATTAAGCCTGCATTTCGTGCCGCACGATAGCGACGCTCACCCGCAATCAATAAATACTTCCCATCCTGCTCAGGACGCAACCACAATGGTGATTGCACTCCCACTTCTTTGATAGAAGCAGTTAACGTTGCAAGTTTATCTATATCGAAATAATGGCGTACTTGTTCTGGATTGCAAACAATTTTATCAATTGGTACAGCGAATTTAGCAGTATTATCGTCAATGCTCTCACTTCTTGCTAGTGCTTGTAATTGAGCATTTAGTGATTCTAGTTCAGCAATACGCTGTTGCGATTGAAGTAATTGTTCTTCAAATTCTGCTACTTGTGCATTAGCAGAGAAATAGTCATAACTCTTATTTTGTCCTTTGGTTGTCACCCTTATCCTCCTGCAATATAGCTGATAATTCTTGGCAGATAGGATGAAGATCCTTGATAGCTTTATGTGTTGAGCGATGCAAATGCAAAGGGATGCCTTTTCCAGAAGCATTACTGAATTCGCAAGAGTAGCGGACGTGCGGATAACATTTTATCTTCAAAGGCGAAAGCATTTCTGGTAACTGACCGAGCAAATCCCTTTGCGCTGCTTCGCCACTGTCATACTTAGTAGGTACAAATCCTAGTATCTGGGGCTGGGGATTTAAGCGCAACTTTTTACAAGCCCCTCGGTACCAAGACAGCAAAACATTTGCCCCTGTTAATGATTTGGGACTAAGTTCAACAAGAATTAACATATGCGTAGCTACTGCCAGTGCGACATCATTGAGATTACCCAATGTAGCAGGACAGTCCAGAATCACCAGTTGGTGTGGCAAAGGAAAATCTTCAAACCTGTCTGCCAAAACATATTCCCGGCGATTACGAACTGCCAAATCTGACCCAACTTGAATCATTACTGGCCCACCCAAGCATATTTGTAATTTACCTTTCGGCTTTCCCCATTCTGGCATCAGTAAAGGCCAGTTACCATCAAAATCCTCGCTGAATACTGCGGCGATTGTTTGCTCTAATGGTGGGTCTTTGTCTAATCCACAAAACTGACTCATGGAAACGTTAGTATCTAGGTCGAGTAGCACAACGTCAAAGCCGCGCTTTGCCATTTCATAGCCAATATGAACAGCTAGTGTAGTTTTGGAAACTCCTCCGGCATTGGCTCCAATCCAGAGAACAACTTGTTTCATCTATTTGCAATTTCGTATGCTTGCGTTTTGTTATACTCTATCTTTCAAACGAAATCAAGTTCAACGCTCGTTATTCAGGCTCAAAAAGCAACTTGGAACTATACGGAAAACGTTTTCCGTCCCCAATAAATTTCATGTCGGGGTAAATATAGCCTAGCTGACACTAGGGGCAAGATAGGTGAAAAGCATTAGTGTATATGCTTTTTAACTATTATTTTTAGATAAATCGTCCAATTTATGTCTGCTTCTTGTTAGACAAACCTGTAACAACAGAATAAGTTCAACTCAATATTATGACTGCTAATATGGTGTCCATCATGTGATGGCTCATGTTTCCTGTGAAGTAATCGTTCCCTCTCTAAAATCATAACTTCTAGCTCACTGGCACGTTCTTCTGAAAGTGGAAATATTTTCTCACTCGTCTGTAGATTACCTCGAAAAATCGTCCGCTTACCTTCATTTCGTACAATAAAATCACACTATTGTTTGAGCGAAAAATAAGCTGATGTATTTATTAGGTACATCAGCTTTTGACTTATCCCAAGATTTCAATCACAGCCGCGAGAATAGCTGGGGCTTTGTCTGAAACCGGAATGAATACCCGCTTTTGCCAGTTGATGATCTCGGTGAAGCAACCCACAGCTAAGAGTCGCTCTGCCAGTGAGATAGCATTAACCAGTTCTATGCGAGGTTCATTAGCAACGAAAGACCGCCGCAGAGTAATTCCTCCTGGTAGTTGCTGTGTATATCTCTCGTTCAGTACAAGCTTCACAAGTTCTTCTGGAGAAAGCACCTGATTTCTTAGTCCAAGTTGTTCGCGCACGGTTTGAATGTCGTGAGCATTCACCACCCGACCGAGAATCTTTTGTCCATCGCTGGTTTGTAGTCGGAATACTCGACTATTCTGCTGTGGTAGTATTTTCCAGATGGGTAGGAGAATACCAGTTACCAAATGCAGGTAATCGGTAGTGAACTTGGGCAGTGCGTCTATTTCAATAGACCAAGCAGCAGCAAACGCATCAATAGAAACTTGCTGCCAAGTGGAAGATTCCAAGTCTTGAAGGTTGTGTTGCAAAAACTTGCAAAGGACAAAAGCTCTGTATAAATCAGAACAAGTTATACGACTACTCCAAAAATTTGAGCAACAAATTTCACTTGAGCAACGATATCTGTTTTTTCAATTCCCTTGACTTGTCCCTTACGAATCATGTTCATAGCCTCATATCCTCTCAAGGTTCGCCTCGCCGTGTTGAACGAGGCAAATCCCATTCCTGGTTTAACTAATCGTTTAATAAATCGATGATCTTGTTCCAGATTATTATTTAGATATTTGACTTGTCGTAATTTACAATTATCGGGCAGTAATTCTAATTTTTTGAGTTCATCAATTGCGATTGGATAAGCGGCATTTTTATCCACATTAATTACTTGTGGAGTTCTGCTGTGACAAGCTTTTAGAGCTTTACGAAAAAATCTTTGTGCAGCTTGTGCATCCCTTTTGGCACTCAACATAAAATCGATAGTATTACCAGATGAATCGACGGCACATACAAATATTTCCATTCACCTTTCACTTTTATATATGTCTCATCCATCCGCCAAGAATCATTGGTTTGACTCAAGTGTGGTCTGCATCGAGATTCAATTTCTGGAGCATAAGCTTGTACCCAACGATAAACCGTTGTGTGATCTACCAAAAGTCCTCGTTCCTGCATCATTTCTTCCAGATTCCTATAGCTCAATGGATATCGTAGATACCACCGCACACATAGCAATATGATCTCACATTGGAAATGACGCCATTTAAACGGTTCTTTGAGGTTCATTAACAGGCTAACTTTTATACAGGACTATTGGCACAACTATTTTTCTACCAGACCAGTCCTAGTTTTTGCAACACAACCTCTATTCTTACCTATTTAAAACTACTAGACAATTTTTCTTGCTCTAGTTTTCTTTCAAGAAAGTGACATACTCTCAATTAAGATTTGGTGTTTTGATTTTGACGCTCGGTTGTTGTTTGCTGGTTGTTTGTTGCACTTTGATTAAATGGTTTTTCAACTGCCTCTCTAATTTTTGATTCAGCAATATCGGTTATCTTGTATCTCATTTGATCGGATAGTCTATCAATAAATCCGCCAAAAACTCTACTAAAAAAGTATCCAATTGATTCCATGATTTTCACCTCATAATTGAAACGATATTAAAGAGTGACTTCAATTAAGTTCATACTAGTTTAGTGGACTATGAAATGTCAGTAGACTTATGTCTATAAACAGGGTTATTTCATTAATTCACAAGACTCTAGACAGAATTATTGAAATTAAAATTTCTATCCGCACTGTTTCTCAATTGATTTGCGGGGTATCTCCGACTGCGTCCTCATCTGCGCTACGGCGACCGCGATCGCGTCCTACCTCTAGGGGATTGTTCTCTGTTTGTGTCCATAATTAAATTGATTTACTCTGCCATTTCCATCCGCACTGTTTCTCACTTGGTTTTCGAGCTATCTCCAACTGCTCCTCATCTGCGCCGCGACTACAGTTGCTGAATCGGCAAATTTAGCGACGACGCTGCCCTCCCGCTCCCGGCGGTCGCCGCATCGGAAACTCCGACAGCGATCGCAAAAGGCGCGTATGGTTTAATGCTAAAAAGTGCGATCGCGGGTATTGAAACTTTCATTAGATCCAGCCAGCGACTTCTACACTCGTTAATGACTTGTTTAGTTTTTCATACTCGCTTTGAGTAGCCCCTAAAATATGCTTCATTTGGACTGCTTCTCCAGCATCAGCCGCTACAAATGCAGCATTGAGGGCAATAATGCGGATATTTCCACCGGCAGTATTGAGTTGAGCGAGCTTTTTAAAATCTAATCCTTGAGTGGGGGTATTCGATGGGAAAATTCGTTGCCAAATTTTTTCTCGATGCGCCGCATCCGGGAGAGAAAATTGAGTCACAAAGCGCAGCCGCCGCAAAAAGGCAGAATCCAAATTGCTCTGCAAGTTTGTGGTCAAGATGGCTAGTCCAGAATAAGATTCCATTCGCTGTAGCAAATAACTGACCTCAAGATTGGCATAGCGATCTTTAGAATCCTTTACCTCACTGCGTTTGCCAAAGATTGAATCTGCTTCGTCAAATAACAAAATAACGCCACCACTCTCTGCTGCATCAAAGATACGCTGGAGACTTTTTTCGGTTTCGCCAACATATTTGCCGACAACTGAGGACAATTCAATTTTATAGAGATCTAAGTTTAACTCATTGGCAAGCACTCCAGCAGCGAGTGTTTTTCCCGTTCCGCTGGGACCAGAAAATAAAGCTGTGATACCCAGTCCACGTCTATTCTTTGCTGCAAATCCCCAATTTTCATATACCTTAGCTTTTTGGCGAACGTGGGCTGAAATTTGCTCTAAGGTATGTTTTTGTAGGGGTGGCAATACCAAGTCTTCCCAGGTCAATTTAGATTCAATCCGCTCTGCAAGTTTATCTAAACCAGGTCGCGCTTGAACGCGACAATTCTCCCATAATGCCTGTTTGAAGGAAACAGCAGATTGCGTTGTCAATTGTCCAATTACTGCGGTACAGGCACTACGAATTGTAGAAGTACTTAAGTAAAATTGAGACGTGAGCGCTTGCAAATCTTGAGACAACTGTTCTGAGTTTGGGATCAGCGTGCCTTGTCCATTGAGTTGGGTTTTGAGTTCGTCTACAGAGGCTTGCCAGGTGATTAACTGTTCTTGGGGTTCTGGTTTGGGAATATCAAAGCGAATCATCTTACACTTTAACTCCTGGAGTGGAACACGCGTTGTGATCACGATAAACCCTGAAAATTCCTCTGTGAGTTGATTGAGCGCAGCACGTTGTTCTGGATCAAAAAGATGCGTATCATCGCAATTGAGCAGGAGCGCCCTATGCTCTAAAATACATTCTCTCTGCAATCGGCGAGTGAAAGAAGTTAAGTCGTTAGAGTTTAGAGGAATGCGATCGCAGTTCAGGAGACTGATGCCTCGCTCAAGTTGGTGACAAACGACTTGGGCAATATCTATCTTATTTTCTATCTCTGAACCACACAGTTGAATTATGGGGGGAATATCTTGAGATGAACTTAGATGCCATAACGCTGCTATTTTATCGGCCAAGCTCTGGTGAGAGGGCATTAATTGATTGGGACGATCTGAAGGTAGCTTAGTAAGTCCTGTCAGTAATGGGTCTGTTGTTTGGAGACCTTGAAGGTAATGAAGGATTCTCTCATCTATAAACAATTGTTTATTCAAAAGGCTATTACCCGAACCTAAATCGATGAGCTTCCAGTAGCGAAGCGCTCCATCAGGAGCTAATGCACTCCAATGAGGATTTGGTAAGGTTCTGAGGGCTAACCCAAATGTTGGATAGTAGTAGTTCTGATCGTTATAGACTTTAGTGCATAATTCTGGAAAACGCGAATCGAGTTCAATGGCAGCGCAAAAAACCAGTATATAAAACTCAAATTCTGAAAGTTTAAATCTTTCACAAATTTGCTCAAAAGCTGGAGGAAATGACATTTCAGAAGCTATCTTCCAGAGTTGAGATCGATCGCGATCGGTGTTTGAATATCTTGCGTCGGGATTGTTTTCAGATCGATCGGTCGAGTTTTGTAGAAGATTGTGGACTAGATCGAAAGCGGCAATTGAATAGTGGTGGTTGGCTTGGTACCAGACTTCAAAATCGTGCTGCATTATACTCTTTCCAGTTGCGAACTCTGTATTTGGCTTTCGTCTTCATACTTAGGCTGAGTGTGGCAAGGAAATAAGTGATTGATAAAATTTACCATTCTCTCTATTCGTACAACAACGCCAATTAAAAGTAGTACAAACAATGCTTGAAACGTTGCATTTAGAGGGCGTTGTGTTCAGCATAGATGCCCTACACTGCCAAAAAAATTACTGAGCTAATAGTTAAGGGCGCAAACGATTTTAGCCAGGGGAGGGTCATTCACGCCTACAACAAATCATTACTTCTAAGGGAACTTTGTTGGCCACTTATCGACTTTCTCGGGTGGTATCTTAACGACTTGATTGGGGGGGATTGATTCACCTATGGTGTATGAGGCCGTGGAATCTGGATCTCTCTGTGTTGAGTTGGGATGTACGTTTCTGAAACCTAAGACGGCACTGTTTTTTTCAATACTCTCTCCTCCAGCACTGAGTTTGTCATGATATGATGCATAAGCGTTGGCTATTCCCCTGCTAGGAGTACCATGAACCACGCCTTGAGAATTTTTTATAAATTTCGGGTCATCCATTTTTTTACTAGCTCCTCCATCCTGTCCTCCATAAGATGTTTGTAGCCCCGTTTCTAATATGTTGGCTGCATTGCTCTCTGAAGTTGCATGAAGCATATATCTTGGTACAATAGAACGCTCGCGATCCACTTCCACTGAGTCCCGGCCCATGTTTTGCGCTGTAAATTCTCTGCTAAAGCGGCTAGGCGTTAGTGATGATACTGAGCTAGATTGTGATGGAGGTCGTGCTGGTGTCGTCGCTTGCTGAGATGATGAAGCTAAACCTGGCGGCGGTTGCAAAGACGATTCTCCCTGCTGTTGCTCTCCCTGCTGACGATCTCGTTCTGCCTTACGACGCTGACGTTCCTTCCGTGGATGGAGTATATTGTTAGCAATTTTTTTCATCGTTGGTGCTCCCTGCTTTAGATATGGTTCAAACGGTCAAAATCTGGTTCAAAATCACCCTAAATTACAAATTTATTGTTGTGGCGATCGCAAAAGGCGCGTCTGTTTTAAGGCTAAAAAGCGCGATTGCGGGCGTTGAAACTTTGATTAGATCCAACCAGTGACTTCTACACTCGTCAATGACTTGCCTAATTTCTCATACTTGGTGCGATCGCACATATTAGCCTTGAAGAGCTAGAATAGGCTTATCGTCTATGGTTGGATGTAAAACGAAAGTCTGCTCGTTCGACAATACCTCTGATTCTTGATAGTTTTGGTAATTATATAGATGTTGATGAACAACTTGAACCTTCTGAACCCCAGCATGCAAATTTTGAGGCAGTTTCAACAAAATTCTGTTTTCTTCAACAATTTGTGGTTCTAATAAATTCTCACCTCCGTTTAGTCGAAGCCGAGTCACATCCCCACTCAGGTTTTTCCCATAAATAATGAGACTACTGCCCGCGACAATCTCGCCATTTGTCGATGGAGATACGGTAACTCTCTCGATACGCGGCTGATACAACATCAATGAGTTGGAACCTGACTCAACTAAAGATTTCTGAGGGCCAATAAACATCATCGATATTTCGTAGACAATTGAGGGTCGATAAGAACCTTTTAAGAGCGACCACAATCTGGACATTTGTTCTGTATCGAACAAGTTTGGCGCGATCCTCACTTGGTCTAACTGCTCGGTCAAAGCTTCAACAGAAGTCGATTCGATCGCTTGTGCCAAAAGACCAGAACGATTGATGGTTGCGACATGATTTAGCATTGCTCGAATCGTGGCATTGGATAAAACCGGAGTTTGATGCATAAGCTGCATGACATAACCCAACAGTATTTCTGTCTGAAAGTCTTTGTTTCCGTAGGCGGTCAATACATAATGGAGATTGATGGCTAAGGGGAGAATTACATCTTCATGGGCTGGCTGGTTGCGTAGCCTGCCGCCTTTGGCATCGTGCCCACCCAAATCTGCATTACGATTTTCTGAAACCTGGTAGAGAAATAGATTTAGCTGAGGTTGACCATCGACTCCAATAGAAATCTGATCTGGGGGAAGTGTGGTTACTAGCACATTTCCCATACTCGACAGTGCTGCATTCTGAACCAAACCGTCTTCTATCAAGTTTTTGAATACAGCTGTGATCGCTGCGATCGCTAATCCATTACTCATACATTTTTACCTAAAAAACTATTTGTATTGTTAGGCACTTAAAAAACATTTTTCATGTAACTAAGATAAGAGGAATCCAGTGCTAAGGCGAACCTCAACTTTTCGCTAAACAGGTTTTCAGAGTGTTCTAAATGCTATTGAGATTTTTGAATAGTAATTTCAGATTCTTCGTAAATTCAGCAATGGCTAAATTGATATTCGTTCAAACCCTTCATAAGCGATCTCTATCTCCTCAATTTCTACATCACTTGAATCCGTTTTCATATCTCCAATCCGGAATTTGGTTGGCCAAGCTTCTGTAAACTGAAAGGCTGCTTGGGGGCTATCCCCTTGATTAAAAGTGATTGATATAGTTCTGCGCTGTTTGAACCAGTTGCCCTCTTGCACCGACGAAAACCATAGCCAGAAACTCTTGGAAATAGTCATGCCTCTGCGTAAGGTTAGATTTCCACCGACTGCGTTACCAGGAAGCTTGGTCAGTCGGGAGCGTCCCTTATTGGCGTTCCCCCAGCGCTCGCTAGTGACTTCTCTAAACTGGACAACCTCTTGGGTAAAGTCAAAACCATCACACTCCTTAAAAGTTCCGTCCAAACGATCGTTGGAACCATCAAGTTGCAAGGTTATAGAGAAGCCAGCTTTCATCAATACAGTTGCTTCACTCATAGATTGATTAAAGTGTTTCAAAGGTTACGGTTAGCTATTTCATCCCAATTTTATTCAGTCGAACTATAGATGGGATTTGGCAACCCCCAATCTGGAGAGTAGTACTCTTGAAGTAATACCAATTACCTAAAATAAGGCAACAAATGTAAGCCGAGAAAGCCTTGCTGCATCTAAATTTCTCAATTGCGAATTGCGAATTGGTATAAGTCTCGAACCTACTACTCTCCAGCTCCTCTCTTGTCAAGGTGAGTGGCTGTAGGGGGAGATAAATCTCTAATTTATCATTAGAGATAAGAAAAAAGGTTGAGGTAGGACCTCGATCAAGAAGACTGAAACACACCAGTAATAGAGTACGTTTGACAGTATTACTCACCATATAATAGTGTTTATATCTGGAGTTTTCATTCTTCCATCTTTGCGAACATTACTTCATCCGCTCGATTTCTGTAACGCACAGTTGAATTGTTTCAGCAGCAAGATCGGAAGAGTTAGTCTCTGCATCAGCCACTTGGTAACTCATGGGAAAAACGCCTTTTAGTTGCCATTCAGCAGCCGCTCCTCCTTCCCCTGAAAAATTGAACGTCAAATCCTCAGTTTTATAAACGCCTTGCTGAGCATTGGGATTTAATTTTTTCCACCAATCCGCTAATTTTTTATCACCCTTAGGTATTGAGCAAGTAAACGTTGGTTGTCCGGGCTTTGTTGGACCTGGTCTAGGTTCTAGCTTCTTCTTTCCTCCCGTCTGATTACCGACAGCATTAGAAGATACTTCAACATCCATTTTTAAACCACTGAAGCTTTTTACTGCTATTGTTCCACCCAAAGTGCCCCCACTAAGGCTAAAAGAAGAAGCACTGATATATTCATTCGCCATGATATTCTCCTATTTTTTTACTTGATATGAATGAGCTAGAACAAGTTAGTTGTCGTTTTCATTTTCCAGAGCATTCCACTGACTAATGCGGAAGACCACAAATTCAGCCGGACGCACTGGGCATACACCAACATCGATATACAAACGACCCAAGGTCATCGTTTCAGGCGTATTGTTTTCTTCGTCACACTTCACATAAAAAGCTTGCTCAGGATTAGCACCAAATAAAGCTCCCTCACGCCAGATGCGCTCTAAAAAGTTCATAACGCAATATCGCACTTGCGTCCACAACTGTTGGTCATTCGGCTCAAAGACAGCCCACTGAGTTCCCACTTCAATGGAACGCTCAATATAGCTGATGAGTCGTCTGACACTGATGTATCTCCATTCCGTTTTGTCAGGTTCCACCAGAGTCCGGGCACCCCAAATGCGGATTCCTCGGTTGGGGAATTTACGAATGCAGTTGATACCGAGTGGGTTAAGAAGCTCTTGCTCTCTGAAGTTGACATCGTAGGCTAAACCAGTTATCCCTTTAGGAACTTCATTCGCAGGAGCCTTATAAACTCCTCGCGTTTCATCTGTTCGACCCCATACACCCATCATGTGGCCAGAAGGAGGAACAAGAATAGAACGCCCTGCATTTCGAGGATTGGGTACTTTAACCCACGGATAATAGAGAGCTCCAAACATGGAACGACGACCAAACTCATCTAACCAATCAACGACATCCTGAGGTCTAATGCGATCAGGAGGAGGATCTAACACAACCATTCGATTCGTTGCTCCTGGCATATTGCCGCTGGCAGAACCTTCAGACATGCTGATCATAGTCTCCATCACACCATGAACTTGTTCAATGTTTAAAATTTGAGCTTCATAGGCTCGCATTAAATCCGGAAAACATATCATTGTGATCTCGTCGATTTCAAAGATGCCGAGAACGCCAGTTCGTCTGCTCCGATCGCCTTCTACTTCACTAGCAAATTTCTCAGATGTAGAAGTCGGTGCTGGAGGCAGTAGTTCGTATTCGCCATTCATGGGCCGTCGGGCTAAGGGCGATCCGGGCTGGGCAATATCTCCAATCGAAATATACTTAGAGTTTTTCAAAGCCTCAACAACGTAGGTTGCAGCCTGCGTTTGGGGTTTTGGATCCATACTCAAGTGATTGTATTGCTCAAGCACTTGATCGTCTCGGCACACTTTTAGAGAGAAGAACTCACGTGGATTTTGAGGTATTTCTACTTTATCCGTTCCCTGCGATTGACCTTTAATCTGGTCGCTCGTTTTATCGTCATTCTTCGCAGGAGGTAACGCACGAGGCATTCCATCCTGAATTTCGATTCTAATGGGTCCGTTATCGAAGTGTTCAGGCCGGATGGATAAATTTAAACTTGGGCGATCGCCGCGTCTTGGGATCTCTAAGCGAGGTGCTTGCCGTTTTGAATTTTCTAGCCCAATACTGGGGAGTTGAGTTCCAATACTTGTAACCCAACAACGTCCGCCCCCATTCAGGAAATATCCTCGAACTGAGAAAGGTAAATACGCATCGAAGTCTGTGAAACCGTTAGAGTTGCGTCGGGCAAAGTAGTCAAGATACTGAGTCCAACTGGTGACAAGCATGGGTTTAAAGAGTTCGGCCCCGCCTCGTATATCTTCAGTAAAACCGATAAATCCTGCGACCGAAGTACTGACGCCCTCAATCGGACGACTGCCGCGATCGACTTCTTCAACATAAACGCCTGGTGCAAAGTAGTCTAGTCTAGCCATGTTAAGTGCTCCTTGTTGGATAATTGATTGATATAAAAATCTAGTAGGCGGGCATAAGTAATATCTCTTGGGGGATACATGATTCTCCGTCTACAAAAACATTGCAAGTCTTAAACTGATAGCCAAATCGTTTAAGATGTAAAATGTAGTTTCCAGAGGTCAAATTCTCAAACATAAAATACCCTTCCTCGTTGCTAGTTACTGATTTTTCAGTTCCTTCAAGTATGACTTGAACTCGTTTTAATGGCTTTGAGTTCAGAGTATTTTTGACAATGCCAGCAATGGCAACTCGCTGAATTTTAGAGCCGCTCCTGCTGATAGCTGGAATTGAATTATTGGCTCCAAAACGTCGTTCAGTAACTAAAGGTACAGTTGTTTTTCTCCATATATTCAAGGGAACAGTTACTGTCAAATAAATAGCAGGCCGTATGGGAATAGAAAGAGAACTCCATAAACTTCCTACATCAATGGGTGGGTCGTTAGTGACTGATAATGATAAGTTGCCGTGACCACGAAGATCAGGAGTTAGAAACTCCTCCCGCAAGACCCGACTACGCATTAATAGCAGTAGAGTTTCAGACAGAAGATGATGCTCTCCTAATACAGTGCGATCGCGGGCTGTAATCACAATGGAGATATCGAACCAACTGGGTGCTCTACATACTTCTGCAACCTGTCGTGAATCATCAAAATGGCGTTCAACCTGCCTGCCATTATTTGGCATTTTTTTACTGATTCGAACATCATACAGATAGAGATTAAGTGATAGCTCTCTATTACTATTTTTTTCTAAACTTGCAGGGTGACTAAAGTTTATTTGCTCAGTGCTAGTGAGAATAGATCCGCTAGTCAACATTTCAGCAAGAGTTTGAAGAATCGAATTCAGCATAAGCAGATATCTAATTCGTTTCTATATACTCAGATTAAGCGATCTACTAGCCAATGCAATCAGACTTATGTACGAATTGAAATTTAGAAGTTATAGCTTAATTATTTTTCAAAAATCACAATAAAAGCTCATCTCTGCATAGAGCTTTAGCTTATGATGTAATTAATTTTACAAATTATTTAATTACAAATAGGTCATACCAATTCCAAATGACGCTCTCTACGAGACGCTAAAAGCGAACGCTGAAATGCTCCGCAAAGGACAAATTTCACGCATTAAAAAAGGTGACATTTTAGGTCAAGTAAAATTCGTTTCTCAAATTTTTGAAGTTGCTATCTAATCAGATTTCTTTCCCCCTATTCCCTGCTCCCTGCTCCCCTACTGTCTATTTGTATTAATCTTAAAGAATGGTATTACTGTTGGAGAACTGGTATTAGTCGGCTTCGGAAGTGGTATTACTGTTGGAGAACTGGTATTAGTCGGCTTCGGAAGTGGTTTTGGCGTATCAACTTGGAGCAAAAACGCACGTTTGACTGATTGACCTTGTTC
>CAXUOL010000024.1:0-23077 GCA_964252435.1 uncultured Nostoc sp. | reverse complement strand
GTTATTAGACATCTTATTGTTTCTCTCCTTACACCCATTTTAGGTGGGTTTTCTCCCCTTGCAAGACTCAAGCGATTTTATTCAGTTAATCTATGGTGACAAAATATCAGCCAGAAATGTTGCTTTTATTCATTAATACTAAAAGCATTAATTACTTGTAATTCAAAACTCCCCGTATCTCTCAAAGTTTTGATACCTCTGGTGGGCATCTCTTTGTGTTATGTCTTGGGTAGTTCCGTATCCTTCTACTGAAGGAGACGCTCTTAATAACAAGCTTTGAAGGTATGGAAAGAGGAAGCTATGCCTGCGGTGGTCACTGAGCTTTGTCGTTCGCGCAGCGTCTCGTAGAGAAGTGCGGGCTATGCCTACGCTAGAAGCCAATGCACCCTATGGGATCTTACTACGGATCTCTCTGTGTGTTCTCTCGTCGTCCTTAATCATAAATGTTCATGTGAACCTGACATAACTCATTTTGCAACTGTTCTTTTCCCAGATATTAACTCTAGCTTCAGAAAATAACGCTGCCAGATTTGCCGCCCTAGCAAAAGTAGACTGATAATTTGCCGCACTTGTTGAATTTGCATTTGTAGCGCTTGATTTCTCTGCCGTAAGTTATAAATATTCTGTTGGCTGAGATAAATATTTTCGGGTGCTTTATTCAGGGCTGCATTGGTACAACTTTCATAGGTGGTTAATCTATCTGCTATATATGCTAGCTGCTGCTTAAGTTGCCACACCCGCCAAGCGACATAGAGTAGTATCAGCGAAATCAGCGTGTTAATTATGACAACTAAAATTACCATTGTTTATCTTGACCAATATTAGCTTTGAGGAATTGTTCTATATACTTGATTTGGCTCTTATTTAATGATGAAGAAACTAGAGGATAAAATTTATGGCACAAAGTACATCTGGATTCTGGCAAGAAAAAGTAGTTAGATGATGCTCTAAGCGTTATTGAAAGGCTTTACTAGGTGAAAATTAGTGTAACAAAGGCTGATGGCTAAAGAATCGCCAATTTGCCAATTTTGTAACAATGATATGTCCACACCTTGCAAAACCACAGCTACAATTGCCTTAGATTCACGACTCGGTTTGCGAAATCAACCCGTATGCTCAACAAGCCCCATCATTACTACCTCCCACTCCTTAACCTGATAATTTTAGTCAATTTGCGATCTTTCTGGGATGTAAGCACAATGGTATAGACCCTTCAACAGATGGTAAGAGAACTACACTACACTCCTTGGAGACTCTCCAGCATTCCCTTGATCGTAAATCAAGGGATTTAAGACCCCAACCAAAACACGTAGCGCAAAGTCGGAGCCACTCTGCCTCCTTGCTACAGTCGGGGTTTAAATAAGAGTCTGAAAATGTCTTTAATTTTGAATTTTGAATTTTGAATTGTTAATATTGTGCTCCTACCTCTACCAGTTTTCCAGCCTGTCATGTGCAGTTAACTAATATTTTGCCTGTAAAAACCTCACTAGTGGTCTGTTCCATTAAATATTATGGGTTTGTAGTAAGCACTTCAGTGCTTAAAAATCCAGGACTAAAGTCCTTACTACGAACTTATTCACCCCTCGTAACTAATGGGACAGACCACTAGTGGTCTATCGCATTAATTCTACTGGGTTAAGAAAACGAACCGCAAAGGACGCAAAGAGCGCAAAGTTAAGAGGTAAAGAAGAGAAAATTAAAACTGATTCACCTCTCAAAACTTTTGCGATAGACCACTAGTAGTCTGGCAACCTAACTTTGAGAGGTAATAGAACGAACCACGAACGCGAGTGCGTCTCGCAGAGAAGACGCGTTCACGAAGTGTCTCGTTCGTGCAGCGTCTCCGACAGGAGAAGAGAAGTACACGTTCGCGCAGCGTCTCGTTGGCGCAGCCTCTCGTAGAGAAGAGAAGAAAGAAGAGAAGAAGAGAAATTAAATAGTTGATTCACCAAGCATTGTTGGCTTGACGGACTACTAGTAGTCTGTCCCAAAAGTTTTGATAGGTGAATCAGTTTTAAATTTCTCTTCTTTACCTCTTTTACTTTGCGCTCTTTGCGTCCTTTGCGGTTCGTTCTCTTAATTCTCAGAATTAATGGGACAGACCACTAGTAGTCCACCAACCAAAAATTGCTGGGTGTGGACTGAGGAAACAGACAAGTGATAAAGGAGAAAGTCTATTAATTCCTCTTCCCTTAACCTTTACCCTTTTCTTTGCCGAAGGCTTCCCCATCAACCCTTAACCTCTTCCCTGCTGAAGACTTTCCCCTGGTATTTTACTAATACTTTACCAATAATGATTATCTTTTTTTATACATCCAGTAGGAGTTGAGGATGTCAAAAAAATCACCATTGAATAATTTCTTCCCAGCTATTCTTGCTGCTTTGACGATTGGATTTGTTGGGTGTGGAAATCAAACTGTAAGAACTACATTCACTCAGACTAACACCCAGGTAAATGAGAATCTTCCCCAAGTTGTAGCGACTACAAGCGTACTGTGTGACTTAACCAGACAGGTTGCCGGAAATACAGTTAACCTCACCTGCTTAATTTCCCCTACTGCCGACCCCCAATTTTATAAACCAAAACCAGAAGATCGTAAAGCCATTGAGAAAGCTAATCTTATTCTTTATAATGGTTACAATTTTGAACCAAATCTGATCAAGTTAATTAAAGCGACTAAAAACCCTACACCAAAAATAGCCGTCGCTCAGCTGGCAGTGCCTAAGCCACGAAAATTTCAGGCAGGTGGTAAGAATGTAACCGATCCTCATGTTTGGCACAATACCAAAAATACTATCAGAATGGTGGAGGTAATTAATAGTAATTTGAGAAAATTACAATCTAGTGATGCAGAAGCTTATACCAGTAATACTAAAAAAATTACAAATGAACTCACTCAACTAGATAGCTGGATTAAGTCAAGAATTGCCAGTATTCCTACCAAAGAACGTAAGTTGGTTACAACCTCTGATGCACTGAGTTATTACGCCAAAGCATACCGTATTTCATTGACAGGAGGATTGCAAAGTATTAGTACTAAAGAAAAGCCGACAACCGAACGAGTCAATAATTTGGCTACAAACATTAAACGGGCTAAAGTATCAACAATTTTTGCTGAAGTGGAAATTAATCCTAATTTGATTCAATCTGTAGCAAGAGTTGCTGAAGTGAACATTTCTGACAGAAAGCTATATGCTGAGGGACTTGGTGAACCAGGAAGCGATGCGGACACTTATCAGAAAATGATGATTGCCAATACACGCACAATTGTAGAAGGACTAGGAGGGACGTATTTGATGTTTGAAAGAAAAGCTGCTAGGTAGCCATATTCTTAAATTTGAATTTAAAATCCAAAATCCAAAATCCAAAATCGACTCACCATCCCCAACTACCAGGAGCGCCTTTGAATGGCCCAACAATATCACTGGTTATCCAACCACCGTAGAAGTTACCTGGTTGTGGTTGCACCTCTTCGCCATTAACGTAGCATTTATCCATTAAATGAGCATAAAAAGCTACATAGTCCTTGATAGATTCAAAGGCTGGTGTGGGTTTGGGGTAGAACCAGGCAGCATTATGGACTTCTTTCTCACCAACTCGGATTGTGTAGTAACCAGCACTTCCCTTCCACTCACAAAAGCTAGATTGCGGAGTCATCTGTAGATATTCCATTTTGATATCCGCTGGGGGAATGTAGTAAGAAGGAGGATGACTGGTTTCTAAAACACGTTTGGCGCTGTGAGTATCTACAATTACTACTCCGTTAAAGATTATTTGGATATGTTTGGTTGTGTCCTCCAAAAGAGGAGGACGGGGATAATCCCAAACTGATTCTTGTCCGGGAGCAGGTTCGATGCGTTGAGAATTAACCATCATTAAGAGTGTTGAGTGCTGAGAGAGGAAAAAGTACTCAGTACTGATGTACTTAGTGAAGCAGCAACTCTCCTTGTGGAGTCACTGCGGTCTTTTAACTCAACCCTCTTCATCGTACCTGTTTAAGAGCATCAACTTGCTTGGTAAACAACTCAGTGAATAAACTCAGCACAGTCCGGTCTTCACGCACTTTTATATTGGCACTGATGGACATACCTGATTGCAAGTTAACTTTTTTACCTTTAATCACTAGGGATTGTTTATCTAATGAGACTTTTGCCGGAAATCTATAAAACTGATGGGTTTCGTCTGGCGGTAATGCGTCTGAACCTATCCCAGTCACTTCTCCCTTGATATCGCCAAACTCGCTGTAAGGAAAGGAGTCAATTCTGACATCTACTTTCATACCTTTTCGCACAAACCCAATATCTTTGTTAGTGATGAAAACTTCAGCGATATAGTTTTCTTTGGGGACAATTTGCAACAGTTTTGTAGTTGGAGTTGCGACAAATCCAGGATTTTTTGCTTGCAAATCAAAAACTGTTCCCGCCACAGGTGCGCGTAGTTCTTGATATTTAACGTTTAACTGTGATTGAGATATTTTACTATTGACATCTGCCAAACGCTGCTCGTTATCCAGCACAACTTTCATGAATTGGCTATCGATTGTGGCAATCTGCTGTTTATTCTGAGCTATCTTATCCAAAATGCTTTTATCAGAAACAGCTACCGTATTGCTTAAATCTTGTTGTCCTTTTTCTATGTCAAACTGGAGACGTTTCAGTTCCTCACCTAGTTGCGCTACTTCCGCCGTGCGGTTTTGTACTTCTTGTTGCTGATTGAGATACTGAAGTTGAGAAATACCACCTTCTTCTGCTAATACCTTCAGTTTATTTAAAATCCCCTGTTGAATAGCTAAACTTGATTTACTATCTGCCAGTTTAATTTGATTTTGAGTAAATTGTTTTTTGGTTTTTTCTACTTCTAATCGCGCTGCTGAGGAGCGAGAGTCTAATTCTTGTTTAGCCACTCGTAGAAGTTGTTGTTCATCAATTCCTACTCCAGAATCTTGACCAGAATTTTTTAATTGAGTGCGGAATAATTCATTTTCTGCTACTAATGCCGCTCGACTTTTCAGTAGAAAAGCAGTTTCTTGTGGCAAATTACCGCGCAAATATAACAGTTCCGAGCCAGTGGCTGTACTTGCACCCATCAATCGACGATAAATCTGATTTTCTTTCATTAATGCAAGGCGAATTTTATTCAAAGAATTTAATTCGGCAACAGAGGCTATGGAATCAAAAGTTACCAGTAAATCACCTGGTTTCACTTCTTGTCCATCTTTAACATTAACTGTTTTCACCACTCCACTAACAGGAGCCTGAACTTCTTTGACTGTTCCTTGCGGTTTTAATTGCCCTGTTGCTGGGACTACTTGCTCAATTTTTGCAAAATAAGTCCAAGCAATTCCAAAGCAGGCTAGCCCCATGAGTGTAACCATGATTGTACGCGACCAAATTGGGGATTGGCGCAAGACAATAGATTGCTCAAATTCCTGAGTGTTTGAGTTAGTTAAAGACTCTTGAATAGCTTTCTGTTGTTTTGTCAGTACCCGTGAATCGTGCTTCACTCCATTTTTCTGATTGCCGTTTTTGTGATTGCCGTTGAGATGATTCCCATTAAGTTGAGTCATAACGATTTTGGATTTTGGACTTGTCGTGAGCGTTTAGCCGAACGATTTTGACTTTTTTGTAAAGTGGGCAATGTTTCCCGATGCCAAAAACCTTTGCCCTCAAGAATGACTAATTACAAGTTTACATCTTGTTGCTGATACAGGTAATAATAATGACCCTTAGTAGCCATTAATTCTTGATGGCTACCTTGTTCTATAACCCTGCTATTATCCATTACAACAATCATGTCTGCATTACTTACAGTGTTTAGTCGGTGGGTAATAAAAAATACTGTATCACCCTTGAATGCTTTGGCTAAGTTGAGACATATTTGCCGTTCTGTGGGATAATCTAATGCGCTAGTTGCTTCATCTAAAACTAATAATTTTGGTCGTTGTAAAACAGAACGAGCGATCGCAATTCTTTGTCGTTGTCCACCTGAAAGTGCAGAACCCCGTTCTCCCACCCGCGTGTTGTAACCGTTGGGTAAGTTCATGATAAACTCGTGGGCGCACGCAACCTGAGCCGCTTCGATAATTTCTTCGGTTGTGGCATCGGGATTGGTTAGGGCAATATTTTCCTGAACGCTGCCGTCAAACAATAATGTTTCTTGGGGAACTACGCCAATTTGTCGTCGCAACGAATAAAGTTCTACTTTGGCAATATCATAACCATCAATCAAAATTCTGCCAGACTCAGTTTCGTAAAGTCTTAGCAGTAATTTCATCATCGTACTTTTACCAGACCCACTTTGCCCAACGATGCCGATAAATTGACCTGGCGCAAATTCGAGGTTGACATTAGAAAGTTGCAGAGGCCCACTTGTACCAAAACGGAAGGAAACATTTTCGTATTTCACTGCTCCCTTAATCGTAGGTAAGGGTATATTGTAGCGGTCTGTTTCTCCTTCTTGTGGGGTATCGACAATATCGCTCAAACGTTCTAAAGACAAGGCAGTTTCTTGGAAGCTCTGCCAGAGTTGAGCTAAACGTAATATTGGGCTGGTGACATAACCCGATATAATCCTAAAGGCAATTAATTCACCTAAAGTTAATTCTTGTTGCAGTACTAAATAAGCTCCTACCCACAAAACTAGTAAGCTGCTGAGTTTGTTGAGAAAGTTACTAGTAGAGTTAGCGAGTGTAGAAGTCACAACTGTTTTAAAACCAGCAGCGACAAATCGGGCGTAACGCTCTTGCCAGGAAAAGCGCGATCGCAATTCGATATTTTGCGCTTTTACTGTTTGAATTCCTGACATCACCTCCACTAAATAAGATTGAGTTTCGGCGTTGCGTTCGGCTTTGGCACGTAACTGTCTGCTAATAGTGGGAGAAGCGACTAAGGTGATAATCACAAATATTGGAATTGTGCTTAAGCCGACTAAGGTGAGTTGCCAACTATAAATCAGCATCACACCGATATAAACCAACGAGAATAGAGCATCTAACCCCACTGTTAAGGCAGTACCCGTGAGGAATTGGCGGATATTTTCTAATTCGTTGATGCGAGTGGAAAGTTCACCCACCGGTCGGCGTTCAAAGTAGCGCAGTGGTAAACGTAATAAGTGGTCGATAATTTGCGACCCTAAACCCATATCGATCCGGTTAGTGGTATCGACAAATAAGTAGGTTCGTAAAGTAGTCAACACAGCTTCAAATAGTCCGACTACTAATAGCAAAACACCCAAAATATGTAGTGTGCCAATACTATTTTGAGTGATAACTTTGTCGATAATTAACTGAACGACTAGGGGATTTGCCAAGGCTGCCAACTGCACGAAAAAGGAAGCGATAAAGACCTCTATCAGGACTCGGCGGTGTTTTGACAAATAGGGCAGAAACCACCGTAAACTAAAGCGTTCTTGTGGCGTTTGATTGGTAGCAGTCAGCAGTAATACTCTAACTTTGGGCGGAAAGTCAGTTGGATCGACATCTAATTGTTCAACCAATTGAGCGGGTTTGCAGCGCACAATTCCTTTGGATGGAACACCCACAACCACGGTATTGGCATCTACTTCATATAAAACGGCAAAATTATCACCGTAACGAATCAACGCTGGTGTTGGAATGCGCGTCACTGAAGCGACTGGTAGCTCTATCAACTGCGCTTTAAGTCCAATTGACTCTGCTAGGTAAGCAGTAACTTGAAATGATATAGTGCCCTGACGTTTGACTTGCTCAGTTAAGATGCGGCGAACCACCTCTCGACGAAACGGCATTTCTAGGTGCTTCGCGATCATTTGGAAGCAGGCGAAGGCTGAATTTAGTTCTCCCTTACCGCCAAAAAATGGGTATTTTAGTTTTGACGAACTCTTTGAATTTGGGGGGGGTGTCTGTGGAACTATTTCGTCTGATGCGTAGGGAATAATATCTAGGTCGTCAGCGCTATCTCTATCTACTCTGGTTTCAGTTACCGCAAGTTCTATCTGATGACTATCTTCTAAAATCAAATCTGACGGATGTATACCAAGCAAACGTGCGGGGTTTTGACCGATGACCTGAATCTTATCTATGTCATCGTCTGATTCTAGGCGATCGCTAGGTGAGAAATTCGTGACTGTACCTCCGCCACTCACAAACCAAACGCTTTTGCTATCCAGCTGGTTGAATGGAGTTTTTCCTGAAGGAAGATAATGTATTTTCGCCTGGGGTAAGGCTTTTTCTGCCAGTTCTCTAAGATTTAAGGTAGCGATCGCTTGCTTTTGCCAGTAGGAACTGAGAATATCGAAAACTTCTACCAAATAACTGTGGTTCTTGCGAGCTTCGGCAAAAGCTGGGTATGAAGCCAGAAAGCTAAAATATGCTGATGCACTCAAGGTTAAACAGACTACTTCGGTGGAAGCGATCGCTGTTTCACACGCGACATCGCGCAACAAACCAATTTCACCAATGATTTCTCCCGGTTGCAGTAATTTTAGGGTGATTGGCATTTGCGTCTGGGGGTCATATCCCAACAGACGCACTTGTCCTTCATAAATGATGGTGATGCGTTCTGGGAGACTTTGTTTACCGATGATTTTCTGGCCTATGCGATAGCGCCAGGCTTGCAGTTGTTCTGATAGATTAGCGATCGCCCCATCTGGCAACTGCTCAAACCCCTCTAGGCTGGTGAGAAATTCGGGAAAAGTGTTCTTAATATAAGTCATATAAAACAAGTAAAAGTGAAGAATTAAGTCGAAAATATTAGGAGGTATCTCTTTAACTAACAGTGGCAGTGTTTGGTTTTATGCCAGCAGTGACAAGACTTCTGTGGAATCCAGGTGTTTAAATATGTAAAAGCACAGAGGAGAGGTTCGTCTAATTGCAGACCTGTATTTATATCACACGGGTACGATTTTTATGCGTTTTCCAAAATAAAGTATAGTGTAAATAGATCGAGGACAAGTTATCACTTGGTTAACGCTACATCATTTATACAAAATTAAAATCAATATATTAGTATTGCAACTATGCAATATGGATACTCATCATCAAACCAAAACACATAAACGTGGTTGTTAAATTTAGCGCTGCATATTTTACTTTATGATAGTCAACATGAAAATATCACAGATGTTTTCCTAAGTAAATACCATAGTTAAGAATTATGTAATAAAAAAAACTTTAAATTTCTGAATGATTTTTTACAAATTCTCAAATATAGGGATTGACAATATCAGTAGTGGCGAAAGACAGAAGCTTTCCTCGTGAAACATCACCTATACCTAATTATTAAATAGTTCTCCATCGTTTTTTTGCTAGCTTAATTTAATAAAAATTAACTGGAAAAGTAAAGAGGAAGACCTTTGTCACCCTAGAGGAATCAACTATTAAATTTATGAAGGAAAGACAATAAGTGCCTTCAGTAAATCTACTAGTTTAATTAATAGCGAGTCCATTTAATTGCCATGCACAAAACAACCTCACCCCGCAACCGGGATAAGGTTGTTCAATTTTACTAAGTAATTACTCGTATTTAATACTAGCCAAGATTGGCACTCAAATTGACCTGCACAATCACATCGTTGTAATCTTTATCACCACCATTTGGTAAATCTTCAAAACCAAAGGTGTTATTTCCCAATAGTCGAATGTGATCTACCTTATCTGAGTTAGCACCCAAAAATGCAAAGTAAACATTCTTATAGCTATTGCCATTGAGAACTTCATCGGGTCTCCCATCCACAACAATAAATGGTGCAAACAAAGAATTCGGCTCGAAAGTGCCAGTGTAATTTGCAGTGCCTTGGTTGCCCACCGCCAAGTCAATGCCTGCAACACGCCCACGCACAGCAGCTTCGGCGTAGCCAGCCTGACCAACGAGAATATCTGCTGTACCATCACCGTTGGTGTCAATACCACCATTTTCATCAGCCACCTGATAGAAGCCGACAAAGTTGTTGTAAGATGCCTCTCTGTTGACTTGAAACTCAGCTGTTACCGATTGTGTCACACTCCGTAAATCAATCAGTTCGCCTTGATATTTGCCTTGCAGATCAGTACCTAAAGATAGCTCTTGATTAGTTGGCTGAATATTCACAACCAAATTCTGAAAATTAAGAGAAAACCCTTCATCTTCTATGTCGTTATTTGTAGCTGAGGAAAAAAGCACACTTGAGAAGGGGGTTTTTCCAGACAGTACAGACTGAGTAGTACTGTTGGATACCAGATAAAATCTGAGTTTGGTATCAGAGTCGAATTCTAATATGTTTTTCAGGTCGGCGGGATTAAAACCATTAGGCAAATTGGCAAGAGCGGAGAAAACCACCTTTGAACGCAAAAGAGCCGCTTGTGTATAGCCTTCTGCACCAGGGGCTATGCCGTTAATCCTACCTTCTTCATCGTCAACAGTAAATACATTTAGTTCATTCACCTCTTTAGAGGTGTTGTTTTTAATCTTGATTGAGAGTTTTCCTTTATCACCTTTAATGTTCAGCTTAGTCTTGACACTAAAGATATCGCCTGTAAGATTTGTTACTAGAGCAGTATCGTCAGCAACCGCAAGTTTAAACACATCACTGGCTTGCTCTCCAGCAACATCCTTAGCTGTGACTTTGATGTTCAAACTACCTACGTCTTCATTCTCAGGAGTACCACTAAAGGTAAGGGTAGTAGGATTGAACTTCAACCCATTCGGCAGAGGCTTATCGTCATCCAGAGTTGCAGTGTAGGTGAGGCTATCTCCAACATCTGGATCAGTGAAAGTGCCATCTGGTACAGTGAAACTGAAGAGAATACCTTGGGTGGCTTGTTGGTCTGCGATCGCCTTGGACAAGACTGGAGGATCGTTGACATTATTAACTGTGATTTTAAACACATCACTGGCTTGATCTCCAGCAACATCTTTAGCGGTAACTTTGATGTTTATACTACCTACGTCCTTATTCTCAGGAGTACCACTAAAGGTAAGGGTAGCAGCATTAAACTTCAACCCATTCGGCAGAGGCTTATCGTCGTCCAGAGTTGCAGTGTAGGTGAGGCTATCTCCGACATCTGGATCAGTGAAAGTGTCATCTGGTACAGTGAAGGTGAAGAGAATATCTTCAGTGGCTTGTTGGTCTGCGATCGCCTTGGACAAGATTGGAGCAGTTAGTACTGAAGCGTAGGCTGCCATTACTTCTGGCTCAAACGCCAAAGTAGGAACAATTGCCCCCGTAGAAACTTCCAGTTCCCAGTCACCACCTAATGCAGTACTTCCCGTTAAGTCATCAGACGCCGCTACTACTGCACCTGTCAATTCACTCAGGCGCTGTACAAATGCTTTACCTTGCTCTGTTTGCCCGACTTCGCAACCATACAACAGCAGTTGTGCATCTGCACTCAAAACATTTGCCCAGTCTATGAGTTGCCAAGCATAATGGTTGAGGGTTTGGTAGCTGAGTTGACTGTTCCCCAGATAAACTTGCCCTGGTGCGCCATGAGAAACAATATGTAAGGTATTGATTTCCCGATGAGTTGCCAGCACTTGGCTAATTTGTTCAATGCCATTCTGGTCAGGATCTAAGACTACAACAGAGGTGTTCGGCAAGACACCTGCTACCAGACTCTGGTAGTTCTCAACCTGTGGGTCGATGAAAACTAGGTGAGTAGCAGGTATTTGCTCATACAAGTCTTGAGTTGGCTGTTTTGCGATCGCGATCGGGATGGTGTCTGACATAATTACTCTTATTAATAGTTTTTTGGTTGCAGTAGTTGCCTGCCATATCCTGGAAATCACGTAGAAGCAGGATTTTTTTGGCATCGTGAAGGAGTCATTGTTAAACTTAAATATAAAAGGCTAATAGCTAACTCCAGTAAATTTACTGCCTAAACCTGCGGATCAATATTACCATTGCGATCGAAAATAGCATCAGGTCTGCCATCAATAATAATAAATGGCGCAAACAGAGAATCAGCTTTGAAAGTCGCAGTGTAATTTGCTGTACCTTGGTTATTCAGCGTCAAAAATGCCTGTAGCACACCTATGTAGAGGTTTAGGACTTATTCAAAGGCTTTATTGGCGATCGCATTTATACATACATAGCTGAGGTTATTAACCGCAAATAAAATAACCCCATCTCAAAAGCGAGATGAGGTTGAAAGCTATAACTATTTCTGCAAATTAGATGAATTTTAGATGTCTACAATAGCTCGATCTATACAAGCCCTCATTTTTTCAGATAGAGTTCGGACATGGGGTTCTCTAAAAATAGAGTCGTGGTTTCCTGGGACATTTTGAATATCCAAACCTCCTAAGACCATTTCACTCCAACCCATTTGGGGGTCAACCTCCCGTTTTTCCAATGCAACGCGCTCTTCTGCTCGGAATACAGTGACTCGACCTGGATAAGCTTTTAGAACATATTCTTTGGCTGCCTGTTTATTGGCCTCTTCGATTGTTAATTTCCGGTAGTTATAAGGTACAGTCCGCCAGATTCTTAAGGAAAACTTAAAGATAAATTTTCGGAACTTTTCTTGAAGTTTGTACTTCAGCCAAGAGCCTTTATTCCTTATTTGCTCAAGCACGTAATTAGCCCCAAGTTTTGTCAGCTTGTCCCAATGCTGAGAAACTCGCTTTTCTAATGGCGCTTGTTTAATATAATTTGGGCCAGTAGTATCAAATAAAGCTAATAGAGCTACTTTTTGACCTTGTTTTACGAGTTGTTGAGCCATTTCCCAAGCTACTAGTCCACCAAAGGAGGAACCACCCAAAAAATAAGGGCCTTCAGGTTGAATAGTTTGTATCTCTTTGATGTAATGAACCGCCATTTGTGCAAGCTTGGTAAAGGGAGCTTCTTTCCCATTTAATCCTCGTGCTTGTAGTGCATAAAATGGCTGATTTTCACCCAAATGAAGTGATAAATCTCGATAGTAGAGGACACTTAAACCAATTGCATGGATACAAAATAGAGGTGGTTTGGAACCGTTGGGCTGCATTGGTACTAGTGATGACCAAGGTATCGATTTTCCTGAGTTGGTACTAGTACTACTCTCAATCTGATTATGGCTTTCTGGCAAAAACCCTTGCTGGCGAATAAAATTAGTTAATTGCTCAATGGTTGAATATTGCAAAAGAATAGCTAAGGGCAGATTTAGACCAAATATTTTTTCAATTTGAGAAAACAGATGTACTGCAAGTAGTGAGTTTCCACCCAAATCAAAAAAGTTGTCTTTTATGCCAATGGGATGAATACCTAAAAGCTTTTCCCAGATTTTAGTTAACTGAAGTTGTAATGGATCTTCTGCTGTGGCAAATATTTTTTCTATTTTAGAATTAGTTGGATTCAGCGCAGATAAGGCTTTGCGATCGACTTCCTCATTAGCATTCAATGGCAGAGAATCGACTATGAAAAAGGCAGAAGGCAACAAATGTTTAGGCAGCTTTTGCTGGAGAAAATTCAGCAGTTGTTTACTCCCAAAAGTCTCCCCTTGTTTGGGGACAACATAAGCAACTAAACCTTTATCCCCAGGAACATCTTCTTTGGCAATCACCACAGTTTTTTGCACGCCTGGATATTGACCTAAAATTGTTTCAATTTCAGCCAACTCAATGCGAAAGCCGCGAATTTTTACCTGATTGTCTAAGCGGCCCAAAAACTCAATATTGCCGTCACTTAAGTAGCGTCCGAAGTCACCAGTTCTGTAAAGGTATGCCCCAGATTCGCTGCTAAAGGGATTGGGGATAAATTTCTCAGATGTTAATTCGGGACGATTAAAGTAGCCTTGGGTAATACCGATACCGCTGATGTAGATTTCACCAGTTACACCAATAGGGAGGAGTTGCGATCGCTGATCGAGAATGTAGATTTGGGTATTGGCGATCGCTTTTCCTATGGGAATTTCTGACCGAGTGCTGTCTTCAGTGGTAGTCTCTGGATCGTAAACCGTGGCGGTTAAAGTTGTTTCTAGCGATCCATAAGCATTCAGCCAGCGTACTTGCTTGCCAACTTTTTCTACCCAAGTTAGATAAGCATTACGTGAGACTTTTTCGCCACCAACCATGACTAAGCGCAAGCTAGCTGGCAAAGTTTGTGGAGATACAGATGGCTCTTTAATTAACTCATACCAAAAAGAAGTAGGTAAATTGACAACGGTAATCTGTTGTTGAGCAATAAATGGGAAAAACTGCGTCGTCGAATTTTGTCGCTCTTGAGACTGGAGAATTGTGGTAGCACCAGTAATCCAACTGGGGAAAAGTGATTCAATGAAAGTATCGCAACTGATACTAGGTATGAGTAATAGGCGATCGCTCTGGGTCAACTCCCAAGTTTCGCTAATTGCCAAGCTGTGGCTGACAAGATTACGGTGGGTAATGGCTATACCGTTAGGTTTTCCATTGCAGCCGGATACATACATTACACAGGCGAGAGTCCGAGCAGTGCCATAACTTTCTGGATTTTCAGTCACGTGTACGGCAATAACTTCCCAATCACTATCCAAACAGATAGCTTGTGCCTGATGCTCAGAGAGATTCTGAACCAATGAGCTTTGGGTTAACACCAAAGATATTTGGGCTTCTAAAATGACAGCCAGACCATCTTGCCCAGATGTCGGAGCAATCGGTACGTAAGTTCCACCGACTTTCAAAATACCCAACAGCCCCACAATCATCTCCAGGGAAGGCTCTAGATAAAGACCGATGAGTACCCCCGATTCTACCCCTAAAGTTTGCAAATAGTAGGCTAGTTGATTTGCCCGCTGGTTAAGTTCCTGATAAGTTAGTTGCTGATTTTTAAAACTTACTGCAATATTATTTGGAGTTCTTTTAGCTTGAGTTTCAAACCACTGATGAATACAAGTATCCTGGGGATAATCAGCTTGTTTGTTATTCCACTCAACTAACAATTGATGTTGTTCAGGTGCTGTCAACAGAGGTAATTCAGCAATTGGCCGATCGGGATTAGCAACAATACCTTCGAGTAAAGTTTTGAAGTGTCCCAACATCCGCTCTATTGTACTGGCATCGAACATCTCGGCATTGTAATCAAATACCATACCCAGACCATTATCCTGTTCCCGCAAGACCAATGTCAGATCGTATTTGGTTTTGCCATGATAGATGTAGCCAAATAGAGAAGTGATAGTCAAATCAGGTAGTTGCACTGATGCCATGCCACGACCATTCGACCAAGGAGGATTGAGGGAGAATTTTACCTGGAACAGGGGCGAACTATTGCGACTTCGCTGTTCTGGTCTAAGTTCTTCAATTAGCTTTTCAAAGGGTAGGTCTTGATGAGTATAAGCCTCTAAACAATCCTTACGCACTCGGTCTAATAATTCTCGGAAAGTTGGGTTAAGAGCAAAGTTACTCCGCAGTACAAGAGTATTAGAAAAAAATCCAATCAGCCCTTCGGTTTCAACTTGTCCTCGACCTGCACTTGCAAAGTTAATTAGTAGGTCTTCTTGTCCAGAATAACGGTAGAGCAATAGCTCAAATGCTGCCAATAGAGTCATGAACAGGGTGACACCCCATTTTTGACTCAGGTCTGTTAGGGCATGGTTCAGCGCCTTTGATAGCAGTAGGGCAGCGCGATCGCCTCGATAGGTTTGCACACCTTGAGGACGGAGGCGATCGTAAGGTAACTCAATGATCGGTAAATTACCTTCTAGCTTTTGCTTCCAGTAGTTTACCTGTGACTCTAAAACCTCTCCCTGGAGCCATTGATATTGCCAATTGGTAAAATCAGCATACTGCACTGGTAAGGGAGTTAAAGGAGAAACCTGACCTGCCGACAATGCTTTATAGATGTTAGTGAGGTCTTGATAGAACAGATCGGACGAAGCTCCATCACAAACTATGCAGTGCATATTCCAAATTAGCAAATGTTCGCGATCGCTCAACTGGAGCAGTAACACCCGCAAAATCGGCCCATTACCTAAATCGAAGGGTTGATGAGCTTCTTTAGTTGCCAGTAGGTGAGCTTCCGCCTCTCGTTGTTCATTTGCTACTTGCCGTAAGTCAATTATTGGCAATGTCAAGGAAACATCAGTGGCAATTACTTGAGTGGGTTTTCCATTCACTGCTGGAAAAGTTGTCCGCAGAACTTCATGGCGACGGACGACTTCTCTTAAACTTTCCTCTAAGACAGCAACATTGAGATTCCCTGTAAAACGCACGACAACTGGCATATTATTTGAGGAACTATCAGGTTCAAACTGATGGAGGAACCATATCCGTTGCTGACCAAAGGAAAGGGGCAAGTTGCCATTCCGTTCACAAGCGACAATTGGGGGAATCTGTGAACTGGCGGCTGTGTTAATTTGTCGGAGAAAGTTGATGATTTCGGCTTTTTGAGTTTTTAACTCGGTCAGCAATTCCGGTGTGAGACTATCTTTTGCCGTCCGATAGCGTAAGCGTTCGCCCTCTAGCCAAAGTTTGACATCGCGCTGACGTAGCTCAGATAGTAGTTCATTTAATGTTTTCATAACTCACCTTCCTCGTAATCATCAGCTGTTTCACTCTCAGCAGCCTGAACACCTTGGGTTGCCCACCGCAGAGTTTCCACTCGTTCAGCCAAATCTGCTACCGTTGGTAATTCAAATAAATTGGACATCAAAATTTCTGCTTGCAAGGCTTGGCGGACTCGAGAAACCACTTGAATTCCTAGTAGAGAATATCCACCCAATTCAAAAAAGTTGTCGTAAATTCCAACCTGCTTGACATTAAGAACCTGCGCCCAGATATCTGCAATCTGCTGCTCAATGGGAGTGCGGGGCGCTACATAATTTGCCTCCAGTTCTGGGCGCGAAGCATCTGGCTTTGGCAATGCCTTGCGATCGACTTTGCCATTGGGGGTTAACGGTATAGCTTCTAGTGCCATAAAAATCGTTGGCACCATAAAGTCAGGAAGCTGTTGTTTCAAGAATCGACGCAATTGCGAAATCACTTCCAAGCTATCTTGACCAGTTTCGACAACAATATAACCGACTAAACTAGTCTCATTAGGAATGTCTTCTCGAACAATTACAACGGCTTCTTTTACTCCTGGATGTTGCAAGAGTGCGGTTTCAATTTCACCCAATTCTATGCGGAAACCACGCAGTTTTACCTGATAGTCGATACGACCCAAGTATTCAATATGTCCATCTGGTAAATAACGAGCCAAATCCCCAGTTTTGTATAAACGCGATTTAGGGTTTGAGTTGAAGGGATTAGAAATAAATCTTTCAGCAGTCAGTTCGGGACGATTTAGATATCCTCTTGCTAATCCTTCGCCACCAATATACAACTCACCTGATATACCAATGGGAACGGGTTGTAAATGCGAGTCTAAAATGTAGATTTGCGTATTAGCTAGAGGGCAACCAATGCTTATTGGTTTATTTGCCGTTGTCACCTTGTAGCCTGTTGACCAAATCGTTGTTTCTGTAGGCCCGTACAGGTTCCACAGACAAGCTCCCTTCGGTAATAATTGATTTGCGAGGTCTCTAGGTAAGGCTTCGCCTGTGGAAATCATCTTGAGTTGAGGACTACCTTGCCATCCGGCTGCCAGTAGTAACCGCCAAGTAACTGGTGTCGGTTGTATAAAGGTTGCCCCGGAGGTGGTTAGCGCTTTTAACAGTTGTGTGCCGTCAGCCGCAACTTCACGGCTCACCAACACTAACTTCGCACCTACAGACAGAGGTAGAAAAATTTCTGAAACGGCAATATCAAAGGATAGGCTAGTAACAGAGAGGAGAGTATCTTCAGCGGTTAAACCGGGTTCTTGAGCGATCGCATTCAGGAGATTAACAGCACTCTGATGTTGAATTTGAACACCTTTCGGTTGACCTGTCGAGCCAGATGTATAGATGACGTAGGCTAAGTTATTGGAATTGACGTTATGTATTGGGTTATCCAACTCATAATCTTTGGATTGCCAGTTGCTATCAAGGCAAACAATCTTTGCTTGATGCTTGGGTAGCCCCGATTTTAGCTTTTCCTGCGTTAGTAACACTGATACTTGAGCATCTTGCAGCATGAAAGCTAAACGTTCTTGAGGATAAGCATAATCTAATGGTACATAAGCTCCCCCGGCTTTGAGAATGCCTAAAACTCCTATAACCATTTCCAAACTGCGCTCGACACACAGACCAACTAGAACTTCTGACCCGACTCCTAAGCTTTGGAGATAATGAGCTAGCTGATTGGCTCGCTGATTCAGTTCGCGGTAGCTAATTTGTTCATTTTCAAAAACTACAGCGATCGCATCTGGAGTCTTCTCCACTTGAGTTTCAAACAGCTGGTGAATGCAGATATTTTGGGGATAAGCTGTTTGAGTATTGTTCCATGTTGCTAATAACTGTTGCTCAACTGCTGGCAAAATTGGCAATTTAGCAATACTTTGATTAGGGTTAGCAACTATGCCCAATAACAAAGTTTCAAACTCTGCCATCCGGCGGCGGATAGTATCAGCGTCAAATAAATTAGTGTTGTACTGACATTCCAGAATAAGTTCACCATACGATTCCGTAGCATTGATAAACAGTTCAAAATTCTCGAATGCGCGCGGATTGGAGAAAAATTCTACCTCTAAATCGATAAAGGGAAGTCGATCGTTATCTAAGGCTTGATCGACATTAAATATAATTGGTACTAAGGGAATGCGGCTAGAATCCCGTGGCAATACTAATTTTTTGACCAGACTACCAAAGGTAAATTGCTGATGGTCATAAGCATCTAAGACAGCGGAACGCCGTGTTTGCAAGTAGTTGCTGAAAGATTTTTCGCCATGAATCTGGCTACGCAATGGAAGTAAATTTACACAGTGACCTACGAGATTATATTGCCCTAAAGCAGCTTGTCCGGCGGCTGGAATACCTACAATTAAGTCATTTTGTCCTGTTAGACGGTGTAGCCAGACCTCGAATCCTCCCAGGATTGTAGTCATAAAGCTACAACCGAGTTTTGTTCCTAGTTGTTTCAGGTTGGCAACTAATTCGGGATTTAAATGCCAATCTTCGCGGGCGGCGTTAAAAGTTCTGAGTGGGGGACGGGGGCGATCGCTAGGGAAATCCAGTACAGGTACAGAGTCAGCGAATTGTTGTAACCAGTATTCTTCTGTGGCGATCGCTTCTGGACTATCCGCCTCTTCTTCCTGTAAAATCGCATATTCACTTAAGTAGTCTGGTTCTTCTAATTCGGGAACAATACCCTGTTGCAAGCCAGAATAAAGTTTACCCAAATCTGGCATCAGCACTGCCCAAGACCAACCATCACAAATAATATGATGAGCTGTCAAAATAGCTAGATGCTCCTGCGGCTGTAATTTGACAATTTTTGCCCGAAATAGCGGGCCATGTTCCAAATCAAAAGGTTGCTCTACCTCTTGTCGCCAGATACTAGCTAATTTTTCCTGTTGTTCTTGTGGTTCCAGGTTAGATAGTTCAATAATCGGAATTTCAATTTGCCGAGAAGCAACAATGCAGAGTGTATTGCCATCCGTACTAAAAGTTGTCCGTAGCGCTTCATGACGTTGTACTAACTTTTCCACCGCAGACTGAAAAACTTTGACATCAAGTTTGCCTCTAAGTCGCAAAGATTGAGACTCGTTATAAGCACAATTAGCAGCATCGCCCATTTGCACAGAAGCCCAAATTTCTTTTTGTGATTCTGTGGCAGGGGCGGTTAGAAGTAATTCTCCATCTGCAAATGGATCAAAATCAACCGCAGTTAATGTCGATTGGTAATCTACAGGTGATAAGGTCATAAAACTCTATTATTTTCTTAGTTTATTGAATGTGGATAAATCTCAATCTTTTTTAAATTACTGACTTTAAATAATTACGCGCAGGGATTTCTACAAATCTATATGTTACTGATGCGGCCAATAAGACAATCATAAGAAATACTCCTAAAGATGTCAACGATTGATATTCTGTAAATTCTTTGCCAAGAACATCGTGAAATTTATAAAACCAGAAGATTTTTAACAATTCTTGAATAAACCAATGAACCATATAAGTTGAGTAAGATATAGTCCCGATATATAGCATTAAGCCTGAGTTTAAAAACTTTGATATTACACTATTATTGTTGATAGATACAGATAAAATTAGTAAAGAAAAAGCCGGTAAAATTAGCCAATCATGAAGGTTACGAAAATCATGCCAGTAGTAATGCATAATCATAATTATCCAAGTTATAGCTATAATTGCCAGTAAATTAAGATTGAAATACTTTTTATAATTACCTCTATGGTAAACTTTGTAAGTTATAATACCAAGTATGCATTCTAGCCCACATCTAGCTATTGAAGGGATGCCAATAATAGTATCTAAATTGCCACGGGTAAAGGTAATTAGTAGTAATAGACTAAAGAGAGTACAACTATAAATTATCAAATCAGTTTTGTGGTTGTTTTTTAACAAAATTAATAATAAAAATGGAAATATACAGTAAATAAAAAACTCTACGCTAATTGACCAAGACGGTTCATTCCAATAGGTACTACACCATAATAAAGGTAGACATTTTAGGTCGAATGCTTGTAAAATAAAAATATTTGCAAAAAGAGCAGTTAAGTTAAATTTACCAGTAAAGGCAGAAGTATTTAAGAAAAGTAATTTGACAATCTCTAATCCAATAAATAGAGAAACAATAAATATATGCAGAGGATAAATTCTAGCAAAACGCGAGAGTAAATATGAACGATAGTTGTTTAAACTTACTTTTAAATAAAAAATCTCTGCATAAACGTGGGTCATGATAAAACCACTCAAAATAAAGAAAAAGTCAACCCATAAATATCCATTTTTAAAAAAATTACTATAGGCTGATAAAGTTGAACCTGTTTTCGGTAAACCGTAGTAAGAAAAATGGTGTATAACAACAACCAAGGCTGCAATACCACGTAAAGAAGTGAGCGATTTGATGTGTTTATACATTGATATTTTTGGTTTTAGTTTCTATCTATAGCAATCCTATTTGATTTGTAAAAATTATTTTTTAACGTAGATGCATAGTTGCTTGCTGTCGTCTACAATGAATGATGTAACGTTGCATGAAAACAAGCTAAACGGAGCGTCTAAAATAGAATATTTATGTCACAAATGATTTAGAATTGCTATAGAACACCGATTCGTATTCCGGCTAATTAATAATTAATCATTTGGGAAAATTTAGATTTTTTTCATAATCTTGTCGGTAAATTGCTTTAGCCTTCCCTCAAGAGATTTGAGTTTTAATACACCAGAGCGCAGTATCATAAATTTACTTTTTGGTCGGCGATCAGATAGAAGACCCAGAGCAAAAATTTTGATCCGGTCTTTCAGGGCAGATTTACCCGGTGGAGTGGGTTCCAATCCCAGTCTGCGTAAATAACTGTTGATTTGATATATTCTGGCTTTGAGATCATAAGGTCGCAGATAAAAGAGGATACTCAAAGCTACAGAGACATTATTATCATTTTTGGCCCAATGGGGTGCCAGTATTGGATGATGGAGTCCCTTGCCTGGTTGCAAATGGTAAACCCTTGCTTTACTTTGATTCTCCTCTCTATAATTTGCTACGTTCAGGTCGCCTACATAAAATTTTTCAATTTCCTCTTCGCTCAGTACAGAACGATCGCTTTGATTGAAGAGGCTCATATCTTTCTCGCCCTGAATTTGAAACAGGAAATTCAACTCACTATCGATATGGTAAGGTGTAATAGAATTTGGGGAACCAATAAAGATGTAAGCACCTAGCCACGTCATCTGCTTCCGAAGGGGTTTACCTGTAAGAGTTTCGAGTTCAGTTATAATCTGGTTGACCAAGGCAGCATATTCTGGGTCTACTTGAACATCTTCAAGCATGACCCAAGAATCCGATTCTCCAATATGTGCGATCGCCTCGTTAATTTGCTTGATTCCAGGTCGCTGATTCCACTTTTGCTCAACAGGGACTTTGCTAATATAAGACTGGATTTTATTTGTTCTACCCTGACTTAGCATAGTATTTGCAAGGTCAACTAAGCGGGGGATTGAAAACAAAGGATGTCCCGCAAGATTATGCGAAAACATGAAGTGAGAAGAGTTGAAGTTTTCCCGGAAGTTTGAAACATCAGTTTCAATGATTTGTTCAGGAAACTTCGGATCGGACTTAATAGAACTCGGTTCAAGTAGATTATCAATTGACATACAAAACCTGGATGGATGAGTATTTACTATTTGCAAAAATTACTAACGCTTACTACACTTTCTATGCACTTGATTTTTTAAAGCACTTCAGGAAACACTTGCGACTTGTAAATATTTCCCAGGACGCTCGATATCGGGGATATACCAGGCGGGGTTTCCTTGGGGATCTCGTCCTAATTTGGCATCAGGTTGCGGAGGGTGATTGCGTAGGCTGTTATTGGTAACTTCGCGGTTTGTTACTTCTATGGGCGGTGTAGACAAGAAGCCAGCAGACTGCATTTCGGCAATACTTTCTTTAAAAGCTGCCATTACGAAAGCCAGATCGGCTTCGGAATGGGCTGTCGTCAAGAAGCAAGGACGGTGATCCCAAGTATGCACTCCTTTATCGCGCAGCAAGTAAAACAGTAAATCACCGTAGGGAAACTCTGGTAAAGACTTCACCATGAAGAGGGAGCCGAAATTATAAGCTGTAAACGGAGCCTGAACTTGCTGGAAATAGCCCATAAGTTCCGCTACAAACTTATCGGTTCTTGCATTAAGATTTTGCTGTAAGCTGGGGCCACTTTGCTGCAAATGTTGAAGTACTGCTTTGGCGGCTGCTAGTGCTAAAGGATGGCGGACGAAAGTGCCAGCGAAGTAAGTCACGCCTACTTCTGGAACGGAGTCATCGCCAAACTGCCAAAACCCACCATCCAAAGCATCCATATATTGTGATTTGCCAGCAATGACTCCAATTGGTAGCCCACCGCCCACAATCTTACCGTAGGTCGCTATATCAGCTTTGATACCGAAATGCGCCTGAGCGCCACCTGGATGAATTCTGAATCCGGTAACAATTTCATCGAAAATTAGGGCAATACCAGCTTCCTGAGTAAAATCACGCAATTGCTGGAGGAATTTTTTGGGCTGGTATTCAGGGCGACGGCTTTGCACAGATTCCACCATCACTGCTGCTAACTCATCAGCCCGACTTC
>CAXUOL010000023.1:0-23708 GCA_964252435.1 uncultured Nostoc sp. | reverse complement strand
TACGGCGATCTGCCATTAGTAGAATGTTATGCTGGACAACTGAATCAAGTATTTATGAATCTTTTAGCAAATGCGATCGATGCTTTAGAAGAGGCAGTGGAAAATGGTGAGTGGGAAGTAGGGGAAAAAGCGCTCTCTACTCCCCAGATAAGCATTCAGACTCAACTCACTAACGAAAATCAGGTAGTTATTCGTATTGGCGACAATGGTATAGGCATTCCCGAAAAGGTACAAAAACAATTATTTGAACCATTCTTTACGACTAAACCAGTTAATAAAGGTACTGGGTTAGGTTTGTCTATTAGTCATCAGATTATCACCCAAAAACATCAAGGAAAATTAGAATGTATTTCTGCTCTTGGGCAGGGAACAGAATTTGTAATTGTAATTCCGCTAAACCAGCAAGCTATCTAAACTCAGCCCGCTCAATCTTTGCTCGAAAGAACTCTGAATAACGCTCTGTCCCAAACCACCAACCTGCACTTATCTGGGAGGGAATTGTAAATCCGCCAAATGTGTGTTCTTCTTGAAATTCTCCGCCAAAGGGAATGTGAGTATAACTACCATCTTCCGTGTGTTCTCCCCAACGTGGCAAAGAAAGTTTTAGCAGTTTGCCCTCAAGGTCTATAAGCAGCGTCAGCATTATAGGTTCACCATCAATCTTCAAACTAGCTTGGATAGTCGTCTCATCAATTACCTTCCAAGTTACGTTGCGTTGGGGTAGTAAAGCAGAAGGCAGCCAAAAAAATTCTCCTACAAATCGTCCAATGCTAGAGCGATTAATATCAGGACTGTGGGCATTTACTAAGGGAATCAGTCCCCAAAGGTAAAAGCGCATTCGACCTGACTTGTTTGCATAGTAATCTGCTCCCATAAATTTAAACAAACCGCGACCGATAACTGGTTTCCAAACAAATCCTTTCAGCGCTGAGGTAATTTGTTTTGCTTGCATTGGTATCCACGGTTTATCCTGTGCCATTCTAAAACTGCCACTCATTTCCAAGCTGACAGAAGAAGCAAGAGGAGTTCCCGGTGCAATACTATGCAAAAAGTAGCGCTGCACAGGAGGAGGTAATGCTGCAACCATATCTTCAGTGAAACGATGTTCTGCTAGTGACGATTCTAGCGATCGCCAAATTCTATCAACTTCCTGTTCGTTTCTTACCCTGATGATAACTAAAATTATAAATGCGATCGCCAGCAATACACCAATGCTGAGGAAAATTTTGGTAAACATTTGGCTCACCTAAATATATGCATAATGTTCTTCTAAGATTGTTATGCTACCTCTATACTATCGAGTAAACAGAGTAATGTTGAAGGTTTTTGCTGACCGTGGTGGTACATTCACAGATATTGTTGCTGTTACTAATAATCAAGCAATTATCGATGGAGTTTCAAAATATCCTAAACGTTTTTTTATTGTCCCTCTGCCTAATCAGCAATGGATTATAGTCTACAAACTACTTTCAGAAAATCCCGAACAATATCAAGATGCAGCCATCCAAGGTATTCGAGATATCATGGGTATTCCTAGCAACGAACCCATTCCTAGTGAGGCGATAGAAGTGGTAAAAATGGGGACAACAGTAGCAACAAATGCTTTGTTAGAAAGAAAGGGAGACAGAGTTGTGCTTCTCATTACCAAAGGGTTTAAAGATGCGCTGCAAATTGGCTACCAAAATCGTCCTAATATCTTTGCCCGCCAGATAATTTTACCAACGATGCTTTACGAACAGGTGATTGAAATAGATGAACGCTACGATGCTAACGGAAATGAATTAATATCTATAAATATTGAACAAGTTAAAAGTGACTTACAAGCAGTTTACCATACAGGAATTCGGAGTTGTGCTATTGTTTTTATGCACAGCGATCGCTATCCTGCTCACGAACAACAAATAGCCAAACTTTCCCAAGAAATCGGTTTTACTCAAATATCCGTATCCCATCAAGTTAGTCCGTTAATGAAGTTGGTTAGTCGGGGAGATACAACAGTAGTCGATGCTTATTTAACTCCTATTCTGCGTCGCTACGTTAACCAAGTAGCAAGTCAGTTACCCAGCGTCAAGTTAATGTTTATGAAATCTGATGGCGGTTTAGTTGCAGCCGAACAATTTCAAGGAAAAGATAGTATTTTAAGTGGACCGGCTGGCGGTATTGTTGGCGCAGTTCAAACTAGTAAAAGAGCAGGTTTCGAGTTAGTTATTACCTTTGACATGGGAGGGACAAGTACAGATGTTGCCCATTTTAAAGGAGAGTATGAACGACAACTAGATTCGGAAATTGCTGGGGCGCGGATGCGAGTTCCTGTATTAGCAATTAATACCATTGCTGCTGGTGGTGGTTCAGTTCTCTTTTTTGATGGTTCTAGTTATCGTGTTGGCCCTAAATCTGCTGGTTCAAATCCTGGGCCTGCTTGTTATCGGCGTGGCGGGCCATTAGCGGTTACTGATGCCAATGTAATGTTAGGTAAAATTCACCCACAATATTTTCCCTCAGTTTTTGGCATTGATGGTAATTTACCTTTAGATAAAGATATTGTTATTCAGCAATTTACCCAATTAACCCAAGACATTCAAGCTGCTACATTAAATCATTTTACTCCCGAAGAAGTAGCCGCTGGATTTATGGCGATCGCAGTGGAAAATATGGCGAATGCAATTAAAAAAATCAGTCTACAACGCGGTTATGATGTCAGTCTATATGTGCTTTGTTGCTTTGGCGGTGCAGGTGGTCAAGTTGCTTGTTTAATTGCCGATACTTTGGGAATGAAAAAGATATTTCTACATCCTTATGCTGGCGTTCTCTCTGCTTACGGAATGGGATTAGCTGATGTGCGGGCAATTAGAGAAGGAGGAGTTGAGCAACCTTTAACTCAAGCATTAGTCCCTAAATTACAGCAGTTAATAGCATATTTAGAAACTCAAGCTAGAAGCGAAATAGATAAGGCAATAAGCCAAGTAGAAGTAATCCGAAAAGCTAACTTAAAATATCAGGGGACTAATTCTACATTGACAGTTAATTTTGCCGATGATGTGATAGTGATGCGACAAGAATTTGAGGCTGAACATCAATCTCGCTATGGTTTTATTCAATTAGAGAAAAGCTTAATTGTCGAATCCGCTTCAGTGGAAGTAATTCAGAAAATGGATACTCCCGAAGAACCCTTAATTATTCGTACCCGTCCTTTAGATGAAGCCCCCGGATCTGTTGAGATAATCAGGATGTTTACTGCTAATAAATGGCACGATACACCTGTTTATCGACGGGAAGATTTACAACCAGAAGATAGTGTTAATGGCCCTGCGATCGTTGTGGAAAAAATTAGCACGATTGTAGTTGAGCCTAACTGGGAAGCAAGATTAACTGAACGTAATCATCTAATTTTACATCGTAAAGATTGATGAATTCATCAGGTTTGCCTATATTTGTAGGATAATCAATATCAGTTCCCTTGTAGTAAACCTAAATAGAAGTTAAATGTCACCTTACGTTTATCCGGTTATTAAAACCACAGAGATAGAAACTACATTCTCACAATTAGCAGAACAATGGCGGCATGAGACAGGAATGCTCTCTGTTGCTTCAAAAATATCAATGCATCCTGCTTATCAAAGAATAATCGGGATGGGACAACCTGTTGTTCCTTTAATTATGCGTGAACTTGAGCGCGAACCAGACCATTGGTTTTGGGCCTTAAGTGCAATTACAGGAGCAAACCCTGTCAAACCCGAACAGCGTGGTAGACTTCAGCAAATGGCTGTAGCTTGGATTGAATGGGGGAAAGCAAATGGATATAGATGGTAAGTTGGAAAGCTACAGAGAAAATAAATTTCCCAACTTATACCATACTGAATATTCTGTAACCAGCAAGCAAAGTACATCATATAATTGTTTTGCTTGGGCTGCGGGTGAGGATGATCGCTGGTGGAGTCCAATAGACCCAGATAATATGTATTACTGGGTAGAAGGTGTAACAGCAGAATTAACTATGTCAGCTTTTATCCAAGCATACAAAAGCTTAGGGTACAAACTTTGCGATAATTCCGAGCTTGAAGTGGGTTTTGAGAAGATAGCAATATACGCTACTTCGGATGGTGAACCAACCCACGCTGCCAGACAATTATCTAACGGAAAATGGACGAGTAAACTTGGACGTTGGGAGGATATAGAGCATAAACTTGAAGGTTTGACAAGTGAAATGTATGGTTCTGTACAGCAGATTTTAAAACGTCAGACTTATTAATTCAAAATTAAAATTTAAGTAACTATGGAAATAAAGCTAACTAGGTTGAACCAAGAGGAATACTTCAATACGATTAACTCAGCTTTTACAAAGTTCCAACAAACAAATCATATTGAAGATGAGCTTATTTTACATTACTGCAAAATGGCTTTTAGAGACAAAGTAGATTGGAAAACTAATTTAGATGATTTAACTTATAAAGAAAAAGTAGTTTTTCAATATTTAATTGATGTGGGACTAGTCGATAAGCCAGAAAAATCTAAACAAGCAAAACAGCAAGAGTTAGTTAATCGACTGCTAAAATTTACTTTTATTATCGGTATTTTTGGCTTAGGCTTTGCTTTACCATTTATAGCTAATTTTGTAAATGAGTCTGAGGCTATATCCGACTACAAAAGCAAAATATCAAATTTAGAATTGCAAATCGATAATTATAAAAAAGATATTCAAGACCTGACATCCGAAAATCAAGAGTTACAAAAAATCGCTAAACCAGAAGTGATTCAAGAGCTTGAACAAAAATTAGATAATGCTGAAAGAGCTAGACAAAATCTTAATGAAGAGCTAGCTAAGGAGAAAAGCAAGAAATGTCTAATTAGACTTCCTTAAATGAATAAATTTGCTGTTGGTAGGGCAAATCTAGATATGAAATCATCTATCTAAAGAGAATCTCAAAATGTATACTACATCTCAACCCGATCCCGTTCGCTTAGAAATATTCAAAAACCTATATCAATTTATAGCCGAACAAATGGGAATTGTGTTGCAAAACACAGCTACATCAGTAAATATCAAAGAAAGGCTTGATTTCTCCTGCGCTATTTTTGACTCTTCTGGATTATTAGTAGCAAATGCCCCCCATATTCCCGTACATTTAGGCTCAATGAGTGAAAGTGTCCGCAGTTTAATTAACGATAAAGGTGATACCCTAAAACCGGGAAATGTCTATCTATCTAATAACCCGTATAACGGCGGAACACATCTACCTGATGTCACTGCAATTACCCCTATTTTTTTGGAAAGTAGTGAAAATAATCCATGCCCAATGCCCACTCGCCCTGAGCGCAGTCGTACCCCTCCGGGGAAGCAAGCTACGCGTAGCGTCTCGCAGAGAAGGGATGCCCAATGCCCAATACCCCTATTTTTCGTTGCTTCTCGCGGACACCAGGCAGATATTGGTGGAATTACTCCCGGTTCAATGCCTCCCCACAGTACCACAGTAGAAGAAGAAGGAATTCTCTTTGATAATTTTCTCTTGGTCGAAGAGGGTAATTTTCGAGAATCCGCAGTCAGACATCACCTCTCAAATCATACTTATCCTGCTCGTAACCCTGACCAAAATATAGCTGATTTCAAAGCCCAAATTGCTGCAAATGAACGAGGATTTCAAGAACTTCGTAAAATGGTTTTACAATACGGACTTGATACTGTTCAGGCTTATATGACATTTGTACAAGCTAATGCTGAGGAGTCCGTTAGACGTGCGATCGCAGTTCTCAAGGATGGCTCATTTACTTATAAAATGGATAATGACGCACAAATTCAAGTGAAAGTAACTATTCACCCAGAAAACCGCAGTGCTACTATTGATTTTACAGGAACTTCTCTACAACTAAATAGTAATTTTAATGCTCCTAAAGCTGTAACTCAAGCAGCAGTCTTATATGTCTTCCGTACTTTAGTTGATGATAATATTCCTCTCAATGCCGGGTGTCTTAATCCTCTAGAAATTATTATCCCAGTTGGCTGTATGCTCAACCCAACTTATCCAGCCGCAGTAGTCGCGGGTAATGTGGAAACTTCTCAAACTATTGTCGATGCTTTATATGGTGCTTTGGGTGTTATAGCTGCTTCTCAAGGAACGATGAATAATTTTACTTTTGGTAATGAGCAATATCAATATTATGAAACTATCTGCGGCGGCTCTGGTGCAGGAATGGATTTTGCTGGCACTGATGGCGTTCATTCTCACATGACTAACTCTCGCTTGACCGATCCAGAAGTTTTAGAAACTCGTTATCCTGTACTTTTAGAAAGCTTTAGTCTTCGTCCCGATAGCGGCGGCAAAGGAAAATATTCGGGTGGTAATGGAGTCGTCCGCCGCATCCAATTTCTAGAACCGATGACAGCTAATATTCTCTCTGGTCATCGGGTTATCCCTCCCTTTGGATTAAATGGTGGGGAAGCAGGAAAAGTAGGACGCAACTGGATACAACGTCAGAATGGAATTGAAGAGAATTTAGACAGCACAGCAACAGTAGAGATGAAAACTGGGGATGTTTTTGTAATAGAAACACCTGGGGGCGGTGGATTTGGTAAATTCTCTTAAGAATCAAAAATTGCTTTGAAGAAGAATTCAGAAGTCAGAATTCAGGAGTCAGAACAAGAAAGTGGGGGATTCAGACTTGCCACTACGAAAGTTGACCACTAAATCTTCTCTTCGAGACGCTGCGCGAACGATTTAGTGGGGGTGCAAAAACGCCGATTATTCATCCGCCACTCGTACAGAATTCATTCTGAATTCTGACTCCTGACTCCTGAATTCTGTGAGATAAGCTGGCTTCAACTTCCCCAGAAAATTGAGCATAGCTGCAACCACAGCATCCGGCGACTCAATCAAGAAACCGTGACCACCACGTTCGATGACTACAAGTTCAGCATTGGGAATAGCTTGAACAAGTTGTTGGGAAAACTTTAGCGGTGTGAGAATATCTTGTTTACCAACCACAACTAAGGTAGGACAATGAATTTGTTGGAGGCGGTCTATTGTATCACTGTTAAGAATGGCTTGGCTGTGATTATAAAGTGAATGAGGTGCAGGTGGGAAAGGATATCTGATCGCAAATTCAATCAGACCTTCAATCATGTCAGGAATTGAGTAGAAGGCATCTGTAAATATCCAGGGCAATACGACTTTTTCATAAAGTTTTAGGTCTACATTACTAGGAAGTTCGCCCCAAGTCTCGATGATGCTGTTGAATAATGCATCACCCTTTGCCAAAGATGAAAGTAGCATCAGACTTTTTACCTTTTCAGGGTGCGCTAACACTAATTCTTGGGCTATCTGACTACCCATTGAATGGCCTGCTAGATGTACCTGATTAATGCCGATGCGATCGAGTAATGCTGCAACGTCACTAGCCATCTGTTTCAGACTATAGGGGTTTTCGGGAGCAGAACTTCTCCCCATACCTCGGTTATCCAAGCGAATGACTTGATACTGCGAAACCAGCGATGGCATAATCAGCGACCAATAGGCATGATCGCAAAGAAAGCCAGCTATTAATAGCAAAGGCTCACCCGTTCCCTTAATGTCGTAGAACAAATCAATCCCGTTAATCTGAACCTTGGGCATAGTAAATAATTCTGCTAAACCTTATTTTTAAGCAGGGATAGACAAAGCTAAACTCCTACGTCTTGAATTTCTCATCTACCGGAATTTGATAGCCGTTGGCGAGGCGATTGGTCATATTGGCAGTGGCTGCGATCGCCATTAGTTCCCCGAACATAGTATCATTCATACCCTTGGCACGTGCCGACGCTGTGTGTGAGGCGATGCAGTACTCACAGCCATTCGTCGCACTCACGGCAATATAAATCAGTTCGCGCATTAGTGGATCGATCTCACCAGGGCTAACCATCACTTCCTTTACAGCTTGCCACGTTCGTTTCAGGGTGGGGGGATGGTTGGCTATGGCTTTCCAAAAGTTATTGATGTAGTCATTCTGACATGTAACGCGGATGTCGTCATACACTGCACGTACTTCGTCGCTGGCTTCTTCGTATTCAATCAGCTTAGTCATATTTTGATTCCATATAGTTTCCCCAGCGAGTGGGAACCCCTAGATTGTAATACTGAGTTGCAATTTAAAGATAGTAATATCATGTCCCCTTGGCATCTATTGGTGAAAATTCTACATCGTCGTCTACAAACGACTTGGCATAGACTAGCATTTCTTGGGCGTTCTAGTAGAACAGACTAAACAGGAAATTTACACTATCCTGTCAGAGAAATAGGTGGGGTTGTCCATGAAAAAACTGATCCAGCGTATTAAGAGATTGCTAAAACGTATCCTCAATAGGTCTGCATCCAATTCTCAGCAACCATCGCCCCTAATAAATTCTCGATTAGAAACTTCTATTCCAACCGTTTCTCCCCGATGGGAATCTGGTTTGGTGCTTGTGTGTTCGCAATGTGCAAACGAGCAGTCAGGCTCAACGGCTTCCGAAGACTTAGAGAATTGGTTGAAATCCAGTTTAAAATTTGAGGGATTATGGGGTGAATTTCGGGTCGTTAGCACTAGTTGTTTAGGGGTTTGTCCACGGATGGGTATTACTGTTGTTGTTGTCAGTAATGGAAGTTATGGGAATAGTCCATGCTTAATTGTAAATCCTCAAAGCGATCGCGAACTTCTCTATTCATATATCAAACAGAATAAAGACTGACTGCAAAGGTTGTTTATCTTGTACTATATTTTGCTCAAGCGGCAAATAAAAAAGGGGGTGAATATTTTTATTCACCCCTTTTTTCAAGTCATAAGAGAAGTAAAGAATACTTATCCAACCCGTATTAGTATCATTCCAATCTAAAGAATTATTCTTTTAAACGAGGTATATTTGGTCTTACAAAGGTAGCTGAGGAATTAGCACTTCGGGCATTAGTGCTTGAAGAAGCAGTAGTTGGCGAACTGAGATTCAAGAAATCGATGAGTTTGAGAGTACGATTACGAATTTTCCAGCGCCCATTTTTGTTAACGACTTGATCTTCATAAGTGCCATTAGCGACATCAATGCTGGTTTCCGAGCGTTTGTGAGTCGCATGGAGATAAGAAGTCATCGTTGCTTGATTATTTTGAACTGAAATGTTTATTGTACCCATCAAATGTTGAGTAGCTGTATATCCATTTCCTTGAAATACTGAATAGACAAAATCTGCCCAAGAATCTGTCCCATAACGTGTTTCACTTGCCCCATCAGGAAAAATAGCAGTGAGAACTGAATCTTGAGTAAAACAATCTCGATAAATCTTTTTTCCCTCTAGTAGATTTCCTCTACCAATAGCGTCAGTTCCCAGAGCATAACAGGATGTTAATTTTTGAATTTCTAATTCCGCGTTAGGTTGAGTTGCACTTGCTACCTCAAACTTACCTCCAACAAACAGCACAAGAGTGATTGCAAGCACAATCAAAGTTATACGATTTAACAGGAATGAAATAGCCTTTGAAACCATTCCCCCATTTTCTCTTCTTTTTTCCACAAGATGACTTCCTTAATTGTTTATAATTTTCGCATCTTGTACTTTTCCACAAACTAAAGTTTCGGCTAATAATTTTTAGCTTATGAAAACTGGCAATATGTTTGCAGATTTTGCTAGCAATTATGTTTTATATCCGCTAGAAAAGCTCTTTTCTAGTAAATGATAAAGCTAGGATGTACAAGATTTGATGTATACAATTAGTTATAACAGTTAATTAGTAAGCTACAAGTGTTAATTGCAACTAAGTTTGTGTTGATTTGATTAAGTAATAAAGTTATTACTTACATAGTTTGATTAACAGCAAAATGAATTTAATACCAATTTGAAAAAAGAATGTGACAAATAGACCATTTGTAAAGACGCGATGAATCGCGTCTTTACCCAAGGATGTGTTGCAATCATTAATTGAATTGGTATAAGTTTACCAATTTTCAGAAATTAAATAAAATTACTCTAGCAATCCTGGAAGATTCGTGATAAGCTCCTCAACGTCTTGGAGAAGGTGAGAATCTGCGGTTACAACTATCAAAACTTCCTTATTCTCCTAAAATGGGAATAGAAATGATAAATTGTGTCCCTTGTCCCAAGACTGATTCACAACTCAAATTTCCACCATGATTTTCAACTATAATTTGCCGACTAATAGATAATCCTAATCCCGTACCTTTTCCTACACATTTGGTAGTAAACAAGTTTTCAAAAATGCATTCTTTAACTGCTTCAGGCATTCCTTTGGCATTATCTTGAATCTTAATTACCACCTTGTCATTATCTATTTGTAGATAAGTCTCAATAGTAATAATATTAGGATACTTTTCTTGAATTTCTAAAAAATCACGACCGATATTTGCTTCTTCTAAAGCATCGATTGCATTTGCAAGAATATTCATAAATACCTGATTCAATTGCCCCAAATAACATTTTACTGATGGGATATCTGCATAGTGCTTAATAATCTTAATTGCTGGACGATTAGGAGCGGCTTTTAGACGATGTTGTAAAATCATCAAAGTACTATCAATACCTTCATGGATATTAGCTAATACTTTAGAGGTAGTATCAGCACGAGAAAAAGTACGGAGAGAGGTACTAATATTACGAATGCGCTGTGTCCCCATTGTCATACCATCAATCATTTTTGGTAAATCTTTTAGCAGAAAATCTATATCTATCTCTTCAGCTTTTTCTTCAATTTCAGCGCCAGGATTGGGGAATTTTTCTCGGTACAGTTGTAGATAGTCTATTAAATCTTTAACAATATCTTTTGCTTGGGTAATACTACCTGTAATAAAACCAATAGGGTTATTTATTTCGTGTGCTACACCTGCAACTAAATTACCCAGAGAAGACATTTTTTCACTTTGGATAAGTTTTAGTTGTGCCTCTTGTAAATCTTTTATCGATTGTTCTAATTCTTTAGATTTTTCTTGCGCCCTTGTGTACAAACTGGCATTTTCTATGGCAATAGCCATTTGAGAAACTAAGACTTTTAATACCTCTACCCTTTCTAGAACAAAAGCTCCTGATGATAACTGGTTTTCTAAATAAATAATACCAGTAAGCTGTGATTGGTATATAATGGGCAAACAAAAGATTGATTTTGTTTGAGATTTTTGGATATAGGTATCCAGATTAAAAGGCTCTGTAACTATTGCATCATTTAATACAAGATATTGCTGGGTTCGGAGAACGTAATTAATCACAGATAGCGGTAAATCTTGATAGGTTTCAACAGGAATAGAACGTAAAACTGTCACCACATCGTCAGTAGCATTTCCCGAAGCTTCAATATATAGGTGATTATCTTTAAGTAGGAGTAGTGCTGCTTTTTGAGCGGCAGCATTTTCTAGTAAAATTTGGATCAGCTTACCCAATAAATTTTCTAAAACAATTTCATTAGTAATCGCTTGTGAAAACTTGATGAATGCATTAAAATCTAGAAAATCGCTCAAGCTGCTATTGGTAGTAGTGTTAGTGGTAATATGAGTTGTATCAATTTTTGAACTAGTGTTTTCTATGGTAATAGTTTGTCCTACTAGAAAAACATACTTTGATTCTAAGTGTTTAACTTTAGCGATCGCACCCCAACGAATATAGGCATAATAGGCTTTAGTTATATAAGTTTGATGAATTAATTCTTTACCTAGAGACTGATAGAATTTTCCAGCTAACTCATAGGCTAAAGCTTCTTCTTGGAGAAAACCGTTTGCTTGAGATTTGGCAATAGAGTTTTCATAATAGTCCATTGCTTCTAGCTTTTGACCCAAAACCTGATACCGTTCTGCCTCCACTAGATAAAATCTGTGTAAGTGATTGGTGGGAGCATGAGTAGCCCATAGTTCCATCTTTTGCTGATTAGCTTGGACTTTTTCTAGAATAGCTTGCTTCTCAGACTCTTTAGCAGTATGATAAATTGCTAAATGGGCTAAAGAATCGTAAAAATAAAACACTGGAACAACAAACAACCCTGTAACACCACCTAAAGATTTTTCTGCGATCGCAGCATTTTCTACAGCTTGAAAATACTCTCCAAATATGTAAGAGAGCATTAGCTTATTAACAAATAAGTGGTTAATTGTATAAAGGTCATTTACCTGCTGATGAATTGGCAGCATACTTTGCTCGTCGTAGGCTTCTCCAATTAAACAGTCCACATTTTCAAAACTTCCTTTCAAGTTCAGAACTGTTTGCAAATACACTGAGTTCCAAGTGAAAGCTACTTGTTGGTTGATTTTTTTTAGCGAATCACAATAAGCTATCAGTTCTTTTTCTAGAACCCAAAGTTCCTTACCCAGCCAAAATGAATGATAGGGATAAATGTAACCACAATAACCAGCATATTCCAAATCTCCAGTTTCCAGACCACTAGAATATCCTGACATTGATGATATTAATGTCTCTCTAATATGCTCTTTCCAATGCATAACATGGGCACTAACAACTGTTAGAATTTTAGCCTTGAGTTCTTCAGCATTAAATAGTGATACCAGACGTGAAGCTAATTTCCCAAATTCATAGCCAGAATCAATTTCTCCTTGAATTCCGCAAAGAAGTAATGCATAAAGACTATAACCGTAGGCAGATACAGCCGTATTGCCATACATTAGGGACAAATTGACCATTTTACAGGCAATAATTGGCATCATTACAGGAGCAGTTTGAAAAGCCGCAGGGAGAACTCCCATTAAGATTCTCATAGCTGCAATCTTGTTAGGATCAGTCATTAATGGTAAGCTAATTAAATCTGCAATGGCTTTCCCTTTCAAAGAAGTAGCAATTTCATCCATCCCCTGCTGAATATCAGTTGATGTTGGTTCGTCTGGAAAACTTATTCCTAACAGTTGTAGAATTGATACTGCTATTTTGATGGCTTCCAGTTGCTTGCTTTGAATGATAGAAGCGATAATCTGTACTTCATAGACTTTCACTTTATCTAAAAGAATTTTGGCTTCTTGCTGCACCACCTCAGCCCATTGTTGCATCTGCTCAAAATCACCACCCAGATAGGCTGCCTCTGCGGCTCCTTCATATAAACCGATGGTTAAGGTATATTCAGTTTGCCAAGCGTCTATATTTAAAAGTTCTATCCCATTTGTGAAATATTTAAGAGCAGCTTCGTAAGCTGTAGAAGCTTTAGCTTTTCGTCCAGCAATTAAATTTAATCGTGCCAATTTAGTTTTTTCAGATTGTTCTATCAGGTTAACAATACCTACATTCAACTGATTGACAATATCAAAAATATTAGCTTCTATTTCCTCTTTAGGTATATTTTGGAGAAGCAATTGTCCAATTTTCAGGTGAGTAGATTTCTTCAGTTCTTCTGGAATCAACGAATATGCTGCTTGTTGTACTCTGTCATGCAAGAACTTGTAACCCACGCGTGAAGTATCAAAATTTAAATTAACTGCTTCTTCTTGATTAAAAACTAAAGGGATACGGTAAGCTTCACTTAAAGGCAGAATTAATCCCGCTTGCAAAGCTGAGTGTAAATCATTGGCTGTCAAAGAAGGTGATTTTTCATTGACTATCGATAAAACATCCAAACTAAATCTGTCACCTACGCAAGCTGCTAGTTTTAAAACATCTTGGGTGAACTTTGGTAACTTTTCAACTCTACTGGCAACTAACTCAACTACATTTTTATCGGTAATTCCAATTCCTTGAATATCCCCTAGATTCCATTGCCATTTAGCATTCTTAAAATCAAATATTAACAGTTTTTCTTGATGAAGTGCCTGAATTAGTTGTGTGATAAAAAATGGGTTTCCACCTGTTTTGTTACAAATTAACTCAGCTAGCTTAATAATTTCCTTGTTAAAGACTCCGGGCTTAACCTCTATTTCTTGAAGAGTTTCGGCAACTAACTGATTGACATTATCTAAATTTAAAGGTTGCAATACAAGATTATTAACAACCGTACCACTATTTTGAATTTCTTTTATTTTTTGAATTAAAGGATGTGCTGAACTAACTTCATTATCTCTATATGCACCAATAAATAAAAAGTATTTACTATCGGTGTCAGTTATGAGCAGTTGAATTAGATTTAAAGTGGCTGAATCTGCCCATTGTAAATCATCTAAAAATATGACTAATGGGTGTTCTTTTTGAGTAAAAACTTGGATAAATTCTTTAAAAACATGATTAAAACGATTTTGTGATTCTGTTGCCCCAATTTGGGCAACTTCCGGCTGTGTACCGATGATTAATTCTACTTCTGGAATTACGTCAGTAATAACTTTTCCATTTGTTCCTAAAGCTGATAATATTTTACTCCGCCATATTTCTATTTTTTCATTATTTTCGGTCAGCAAATATTGCATTAAATATGCAAAAGCTTGAATTAAAGAAGCATAAGGTATATTTCGCTTTAACTGGTCAAATTTACCAGAAATAAAGTACCCTTGTCTGCGAGTAATGGGTTTATTAACTTCATTGACTAAAACTGATTTGCCAATTCCAGAATAACCAGAAACTAGCATCATTTCACTAGTTCCAGATGTAACTCGCTCAAATGCAGCTAAAAGTTCATTAACTTGTTCTTCACGACCATATAATTTTTGAGGAATTAATAACTGACTCAATATATCTAAACGACCGGGAACAAAATCAGTAATGATTCTCTTGGTTTCTAACTGGTTGAGACATAATTCTAAATCTGCTAATAATCCTGTCGCACTTTGATATCTATCTTCCGCATTTTTTGCCATCAGCTTCATCACAATTTCAGAGATGGCCGTAGGAATTTGTGAATTTAACGATTGCGGGTTGATCGCTTGAACAGCAATGTGACTATAAACTACTTCTAGGGGGTCTTGGCTAAAAAATGGTATTTTATCAGTGAGCATTTCATATAAAGTCACGCCAAGAGAATAAAAGTCGGTGCGATAATCAAGAATGCGATTCATTCTCCCAGTTTGTTCGGGAGACATATAGGCAAGTGTGCCTTCAACGCAGTTAGGGTTATTAAATTGGGGATTTTCCTTATTGAGACGGGAGGCTATACCAAAATCAGCGAGTTTAGCAATACCTGTCTGGGAGTTAATTATAATGTTATTGGGTTTGATATCTTTATGAATAATCTGGTTATTATGCAAATAATCTAAAGCTTTAGTCAGTTGAATAGCAATCTTTAAATGGTTAATTAAGTCAAGTTTTTTTGTTTGTAGCAGTTGAGCTAAAGACTGACCACCAAAGTCTTCTAATAAAAGTCCTACACGGTTTTCAAAGGTTTCTAGACTAATAGCTTTAACTATATTAGGATGGTCTAAACCTTGCTGAATTTGATACTCATTTTTAAGGCGAGTAAAGGCTTCAAGGGTCGGATATTCATTTTTAAGCAACTTGAGGATAACTCGCTGTTGCGTCTTTGGCCTTTGCACTTGATAAATAATTGTTTGGATTCCTTCGTAGAGAGTCGAGTTGATTTGGTATCCAGTACGATTTGGCATTGATTTTAGACTATAAAGTTATAAAATTAGCATCATCCCTGTTCTATCGTGAAAGGGGTTCTAGTTTAATTATTCCCAGTACGTAGAAAATTATTAACATTGGACTTCAGTATCCAAGGGTTGTAAATTCAAAAGCGATTATTTCCTTGTAACGGAAACCAATGGCTAAAATCTGATTGTAACTTTTACGCCAACTGCAGATAAGGACACTTATGTAAAAATCCAGATGCCTTATTATGGGCATCTAAATTATGAATATGCATTGGTGTAGGTCGAATAATGCCACCAAATAGGTCATCCAACCCGTAGGGTGTGAAAAATTGCCATTGTCTTTGAGTATCTAGTCGAACTCCTACAGCGGTAGCGGTGTGCAGCCAATCTGTAATGCCATCCTCTGTACTAATATAAGGTCTGCTACCAAGCCGCCAACGAGCAAAACTGGCTTGATTTTTGACATCAAACTCGTCATCAGGAAATTGTTCTGTGAGAGTCGCCTTTGCTACTAGTTCTTGAGAACGGTTTCCTTCTATATCAAAGAATGCAATATCGAAATCTTTAATACCTAACTCACAGTCATTGCCAAAAATTGAAGACCAAACGCTGTTTCGGACTGCACCCCCTGCTAACCACCAGTTAGGTAGATTTAGTTGAGCGATCGCAGGTAATACTGTATTAATACGTGTATCAGCTAAAATCATCTGTAGGCGAGTGTTACTATTCATATCAAATTCCTGGGATTGTCAAGTAAAAGGTGAAAATATTATCATTCACATTTCATTAAACTTACGGTGTTGATAGTTTTGTTGTGACACTTTGCAGTTCAATGTTTATCAGGAGAAACTCTGTAGTAATAGTATAAATAAAACAGGTAACACAGAAGGTGAAATTGTGAATTTAGAATTTAGAATTTTTATTTATGGAAGATTTATTTGCGCGACTAGAACGCACACTCAATCCTGAACTGCCTTCCCTAACAGAGTCACAACAACAACTCCTCCAAGAACTCAGTATTGATGAAAATCAACCCGGTACGATTCTACATGACTTTCAAACCCTGATAGATTTCTTACAACCAAACGGAGTAGAAGTTAGTAGTGTTAATAATCTTCTACCGCTAAAAGTACTATCAGAAGTCAATTCTCGGTTAAGTCACCCAATTGAAACCAAACTCAAACGCCCCGTACAGAAATCATACCCCTACATTAATGGACTATATCTGTTATTACGCAGTTCTGGAATAGCCCAAATTAAATCCCAAGGGAAAAAGCAGGTTTTAGTTTTAGACGCAGCAACTTTGCAATCATGGTTAAGTCTCAATTTAACAGAACGCTATTTCAACTTATTAGAAGCCTGGTTTATTTGGGGAAATAACGAAATTTTGGGTGAACATCAAGATTCATTAGGGAATTTATTTAGATGTATTCAACTTTGGCCCCGCGTTCCAGATAAAGGTTTAAAATTTCCTAAATATGAAGATCAAAACAATATTAGTTATTACCCAGGGCTGCATAATGTTGCCCTATTAGAGTTATTTGGATTGTTATCTATCAAACATGGGAAACCACAAGAAGGGAAGGGGTGGCGCATTACTAGTTTACAACGCTTACCCTTTGGTGATGCTCTGTTGCAATTCCTCTTTCCATTAGGTATACGAGGAGAATTACAGGATGATGTAAATATAAGTTTTGGAAAATTGCAGTCACATTTTAAACCATTTTTCCCAGAATGGGAGCATAATTTACTTGTTCCCAAACAAGGCTTTACTGATGGTATTTATATTTTTAAAGTATCTCTTTTTAAGGCTTGGCGACGCATTGCCATACCAGCAAAAAAACCATTAACCTGGCTAGCAGAGATAATTCTTGATGCTTTTGACTTTGATTACGATCACCTGTACGAGTTTAGTTATAAAGACCATTTTGGTCGCATAATAAAAATCGGTCATGCCTACATGGAAACACCCCCATTTGCCGACCAAGTGCAGATTGGTGATTTGTCTCTAGAACCAGGTGGTAAAATGACCTATCTTTATGATTTTGGTGACAACTGGAAATTTGATGTGCAGTTAGAAACAATTAATCCACCTGATAACAAAATCAAGAAACCGAAGATTTTAGAAGTTCACGGAAATGCACCTCAACAGTATTGGAGTGAGGATGATGAATTGGATGAAGATGAAGGATGAGGAGGATTTAGAAAAGTGTAAATAATGAAAATTTCCTCGTGTCCCCGTGTCTTCTGTTTGTGTATACGAAAATCCGCTTTAAGATTGAAATAGTTTAAGTTACAATAAAGTAATACAAATTGTTAGGAGATAAAAGCTGTGAATCTTCCATATAGTGGAGGTTGTCAATGTGGACAGATTCGTTATGAAATTCATGCTCAACCTTTAACTCTGTACTTATGCCACTGCAAGGAGTGTCAGAAACAATCTTCTAGTGCCTTTGGTATGTCTCTTACAGTATTACGAGATGCTGTTGTAATTGTTCGGGGAAAACCGAAAGCTTGGACTCGAAAAAATGATAACGGACGTGAAGTAAACAACCTGTTCTGTGGCGACTGCGGAACGCGATTATTCCATGAAAGGACTTACAAGCCAAATACTATCAATGTCAAAGCTGGAACCTTAGATGATACAAGTTGGTTACGCCCAGTGGGTAATATTTGGACACGCAGTGCCCAGTCATGGGTGATAATTTCAGATCAATTGCTCAACTATGAAGGGCAACCAGAAGATACGCAGGCTTTATGGGAAAAATGGAAACAACAACATCCATAAATGCATAACCCCTGATATTAGACATCATATTCTTGACACTTAAATTAATGCCCTTGGTTGTTAATCTAACTCCAATACAGTTCAGTTAAGCATTTCTTCCTTCTCTTCCTTTTCTTCCTTCTCTTACTTTGCGCTCTTTGCGCTCTTTGCGGTTCGTTAAAAAATTGAATTTGACAAAGAGTTAAGCCTTAACTGAACCGTATTGAGTCTAACTCATGACTGTACCAAAGGAGATAATAATATTTTACTGGTAAAGTGCTTTAATAAACATATTAAATTATTTAAAACAGTAATAGTAAACTCAAATTATAAGTTTAGCTTGTGTATCATATATATTTCCACTTATCTGCAAATCATTAATAAAGCTAACACACTATTAATATTTCACATGAAAGCTTACTGGATATTTCCAACCAAGTAATGTAAGTGAAATTGGATAAGTAAGACGATTTTGGTTCATTTTCAACACTTTTCACAATTATTTCTAGACAAGCTTGATGAAAAACGATACACCACAAGAATTGAACCCAGACCAAGAAATTGGGCGCTTGATTGATGAGGTAATGTCTTCATCTCTGACTGATGAACAGTACCGCAAAAAGATGCAGCGACGCAAAGAAGTGCAAGACAAGCGCATAGCAGAAGCTGTACCAGAAAAAGGGTTAATTATTGTAAATACTGGTAACGGTAAGGGTAAAACCACTGCGGCTTTGGGGATGGTGTTGCGATCGCTCGGTCATGGGTATAAAGTAGCGATCATTCAATTCATCAAAGGTAGCTGGGAACCTTCCGAAAAAAGGGTTTTCAGCTATTGGGAAGACCAAATAGAATTTCACGCAATGGGCGAAGGCTTTACCTGGGAAACTCAAGACCGCGATCGCGATCTTGACAAAGCTAGCGCTGCATGGGAGAAATCGTTAGAATACATCCGCAACCCAGACTTTCATCTAGTGTTGTTAGACGAAATCAATATCGCCCTCAAAATGGCTTACTTACCAGTAGAAGACGTTTTAGCAGGTTTGGCGCAAAAACCCCCTAACAAACACGTTATTCTCACAGGTAGAGGCGCACCACCTGCTTTAATTGAGCATGCTGACTTAGTAACCGAAATGACTCTAGTTAAGCACCCTTTCCGCGATCAAGGTGTGAAAGCACAACCGGGAATTGAGTATTAAATCAGAATTCAGAATTCAGAACTGAGAATTCAGAATTGTTAAAAAACCAGGTTTCCTACTCAGCAGACATCGGAAACCTGGTTTTTAATTCTTGTATGTCATACCAATTTGAAAAAAGAATGCAACACATACATAATACATCTCACCAATCCTGCTGCCCTTACTAAGGGGTGCGCGTCAGTGCGAGTGGGTTTATCTGTCGTAAACATTTTTTGAATTGGTATCAGATATGGAAAAGCAGATTACGCCTATATAAGTCCCATTTGTTACTTCTTATTCCAAAGACTTAAAAATGCTTGAGAGGTGGCTGGAGTCATCTGACTTTGTAAGTGATTTAGTGCATCACGATGGTTTGCATTATTGTCATCATAATAAGTAAACAGATTAGTCAGCTTGACAATCTCAGGATTTTGATCGTTTGTCCCCCTCCATTTGTTAGTAACTTTGTGTAAAACGTCCTTGGGTAAATTTTGTTGTAAGTTATTTAGAGCTGCGATATGAGAAGGATTTTGAGGATTTTTTTGGAATTGGAAACACAAATCTCTCAGCTTGATTTGTGACTGGGGCTGAGGCTTATCTGTGAGGCTAGATTGCTGTAGAATTTGACGCTGTTCAAAAGTAGCAATCCCATTTTCAGTTAAACCCTGAGATTTCTGAAATTTCTTGACTGCTGTATAAGTAGCTGGCCCATAAAAAGGCTTATCTAGAGGAATTTCAGCATTGGTTGCAAAACCGTGAAACTTCAATCTATTCTGAAGCCCTTTGACTGTATCCTCGATTACAGTTCGAGTGTCTGTATCAGCATTACCATTAACCGTAAGTTTTTGTGAGTACTGTTTCTGAAACTTTTTAATCGCTTCTTCAGTAGGATCGTCTGTCAAAGAGTTGTTATTCCGCTTCCAGGGAGCAAATTTAGTCAGATCCGGCTTAGGATCAATCTCAGGAGCTAAATATCCCAATCCGATCAATATGTGACGGATGACTTCAGGGCTACTAACGGCCATGCTTTTTGGTTCCTTTGCGATTAAACTACCATTTAATGTATCTTGTTTTACAAAAATTAGGTAAGTAGAAATAAATAAATCTAACATTTCTTGTTTGCAAGGCGTTCCGAAAGTTAAGCGATGTGTGACGACAAGCTGCAACTCTTTGAGACGTTTGGCGTATGCGACTAGACACAGCGAAAAAGAAAGAGATGCGATCGCTTATTCTCAACTATTAATGATACTACGTGTTCAGGGCGCACATCTGCACGCCCCTACTGCTCTAACCACTGCAAATTCATCAAAATTAATCTGGTGGAGTACTAGCTAACTGACTCTCTGGCGTTGACAACATATAAAAACTCATTTTCATTCTTAGGTAAGAAAACGAGTGGTTTTTCCCTCGCTGGCTGCTGCAATTGAGAAGGAAGTAAAGTATAAATATCTTGGAAATCAACTGTAATCTTCTTAGTAGTGCCATTAACTAAGAAACAAGATGGATTCTTACTTCCACTGCTATATTGATCGTAGAGAGCATCAAGTACTTTCTTGCGTAATTATTCAACAGGAGAAACATAGATAAAATAACCTTGGGCATCTAGTTCTTTAGCTCTTTTAGATGCATCGTCTGAATCTAGAAAAAAATTTATCTGAGTGTCTTGAACTTCTAAAGGACATTGCTGCAAAGGTTTTCCAGATACTACACTATATAGTTTCTCTCTCGAAGGAGCATCAACACTAAATAATTTATTACCAGTACTTTCAGCTTCTCCAGCTTGGAAGTCGAACCAAGCTTTCGTAACTGAACCATCTCCAAGTGCTTTGACTAATTTTGGTACTACTGTTTTATCAAACTCTTCTTTAGTGGCAGGAATCGGAAAATTTTGAGGTAGAGAAAAAGGGGTAGCAATTGCGTATTGAAGTATATCCTTATAAACTGTAACTCCTTGTCCTTGTTGCTGTGGGGTGCTGTAAAGAGTGGTTACACAGTACATCTCATCTTTGTAGCACCCTCTTAAGTGAAGTAGATATTTTTGGCGGCATATTACAGGCGCTAACTACTGACTATTACTTTATGAGTGTATGTACAAAACTTAAGGGACAGTAATGAATGCACTACAACGCAGGCGCAAACGGGGTGTTATTCTTACACCTCAAGGATTTCAGAAACTTCAAACGGCGAAATGTCAGGCAGAAAGTTGGGAAAACTTAGATAAACGTTACACTTTAGAAGATTTAAGCGATCGCACTGGCTTAGATCCAGATACACTGATGAAGGTATTTCATTGCCAAGTAGGAGTTGACAAGCAAACTCTAAACACCTGTTTCAGGGCTTTTAATTTATTACTTGAACCAAGTGATTATCAACTACCTCGGACTGATGAAGTAATCAGTAATCAGCATTCCATTCAAAATTTAACTGATTGGGGCGAAGCACCTGATATCTCTGTATTCTTAGGACGCACAGCAGAACTAACAACACTAAAACACTGGATTCTCGAAGAACACTGCCGACTAGTGACTTTGTTAGGTATGGATGGGATGGGCAAAACCAGCTTATCAGTAAAGCTAGCAGAGCAAATTCAAGATAAGTTTGAGTTTGTGATTTGGCGTAGTCTCTGCAATGCTCCACCAGTAAAAGATATGCTAGCCGATCTAATTCAACTTTTATCAAAAGGGCAGGAAACTAATTTACCAAAAACTTTAGACGACAGAATTTTACAGTTAATTCATTATTTAAAAAATTCTCGTTGTTTATTGATATTAGATAATCTAGAGACAATTTTACAAAAGGCTTTATAGCGGTTCCCATTCAGATGCGGTACAACATTATATCGCGGGGTGTAGGGGCACGGCAGTGCCGTGCCCCTACGGGTGTACCTCACACAAACGAGAAGCGCTATAACAAAATTGATAAGTTATTTGATGGGAATATTTCAGAGTTTTTAAACCAAAAAACATTAGTTTTTGGGGAGATTAACCAGCTTTTAAAAGAGGATTTTAAATGCTTGTCAGATACAGAAAAGATAATTATTGAGTGGTTAGCAAATAATTCTCAGCCCGCCTCACTTTCGGAACTGCGATCGCAAATATCACCTAATATACCAACACCACAATTACTAGATGCTTTAGAATCTTTACAAGAGCGCTCTCTAGTAGAGAAAAATGCTTATCTTTTCTCTGTCTATCCAATGATTAGAGAATATATAAAATACCAATTAATCCAAAACAAAATTAGCTTCAATATCAAACAGCGCCAGCGTCGATTACAAAAAGAGCGCTCAATTACTACCAGAGAAAAAAGCAAACTCTCGTTTAATATTCCAGCGCTTCCCGTCGTGAACCAGCAAAGTTAATTTGTCAGCAGCAAACTCAAAATGCAACTGACGATTTTCAAATTCTGACCAAGCAGCTTTAAAATTCTGCTTCGTTAAATCCCGAAATGCAACCGTTAAATGAGGTGCAAAAGGGCGAGTTTTAGAAACCTTGTCAACAATTCCCAAGTTGCTTTCTGTATGAGCCATTAAATCAGCTTGCAAAGTTAAAAGCTCTTGACTTCTGACGACATTAATGTATACGACACGAGGTACAAAGGCATTAAACCCTTTGAGTGTAATTGCTACTGGCTGTTGTCCACTGACAAACTCCTTCAAGGATGCTTCTAACAGTGGCAAGTTAGCATCTGCCCATTCAAAGGGCGGTTGCAGAGTAATATGAGGCGGAGACTTTAGCGCCCCGCTACTAGCATAGCGATCGGCAAAGTAGTGCTTAATCTCGTTGGCGTAGTCTTGAATATCTTGTGGTGGTAGGAGGGCGATAAAAAAACGGCTCATATCTCTATCTATCTATATTAATTAGTAAATCGCTATAGTTCGTGTATATTGCTACTCAAATGCTACTCAAAAATAGTCATAACTTAAAGCAGGCTGTCTGTTGTAACTGGAGTTAAGAAGGTTATGCCGTGGTTTGTAAAAATTGAAGAAGGCAAAGTCGATAAACCTACCTTTGACCAATATGTACCTGCCCACAAAGCCTACATTCAAGATTTGATTGCTAAAGGACACAAAGCGCGAACAGGCTATTGGGCAGAGCAAAAAGGCGGGATGTTGCTGTTTGAGGCAGCCTCAAAGGAGGAAGCAGAAGTGATTATAGCTGATGACCCCTTAGTGAAACACGGCTGCGTCAACTATCAGCTTTATGAATGGCGAATTGTTATGGAATGACACACACTTACTGACTTTTCATGTTATGTTTATATAAGACCTGGATCTATGCGATCGCAACACCCAAATCTTGTCAGAACCGGAAGGTAG
>CAXUOL010000022.1:0-24215 GCA_964252435.1 uncultured Nostoc sp. | reverse complement strand
TTGCTCTTGCCGTTGTGCAGCAGCTAGGTTTACCCATTCGCTTTATTGGTGCTGGCGAAGGAATTGAAGACCTACGCCCCTTTTCGAGCTATGAGTTTGTCGAAGCTCTCTTGAGTGGTTAGTTGAAAAATTTCGAGTTAAAAATTTTTCTTAACAAACTTAGGACTTACGCAATACTGTATGATTCTTCTCTGGGAGACACCGCGCGTTGGCGTAAGCCTCTGACAGAGAAGGAGATTCGATAAATTAAGCTTTTTAGCTATTTTTTCGTAAGTCCTAAAACTGATAAATTTAGGGATGACTGATCTGTTATCATCACTTGAACTAACTAGAAACAGCTCAAGTCCTAAAATTATAAATTTGTCACAATAAATGGGTGACTTTTGCTAAAATTTCTAGCTAATGCCCTTTTTGAAGTCTTAAACGGGCTTTTTAAATGTAGTAGTACGGTATTTAGTGCTACATACAAAAGCTCCTAGACTTTCATCTTGCAGCAATTGAAAAGGAAATCGAAACGTCCACCCCCACAAATACAATTATTATATTGTGGGATGGACAGCAGTCTCAGTGGTGAGCAGTACGTTGGAGAACCAGCGCGGGTGATTTCGGCGCTGCGGGAGGTTTTCCCTCCATAGGTGTCTGGTGTTGCCTATGGCGACTTATTCGTGCAACGTCTCTCGATAGGTTTGAATTCTGATGCTTAAATGAAAACACTCTTTCTAGCTTTTGACTTAAAGTTTTTGGAAGATATTTCTTCTATTTTTAGTGTCATCTCTTCTATTCATATCTTACACTTACCAAATGACTCACCCCTAGAATAAATTACAGACTAATGGTTTAACTCTGTTACATCTGACTAAGAAGATAGAGTTGCTTCACTTTTATCCCGTTTTGATGGGTTTAAATTTTGCGTATTCAGCAACTCAAAATTCACAAAACAAGAAATTAAAAATGGAAAAGCTTAATCTTGGCGATTATCCCAGCAATTATGGTATACAAATTAAGTATTTGAAAACTTATTTGCATATTCTCAAGTTTGGGAACGAGTGTAAGTCTGTTTTTTAGCAAATTAAGCTCGATTTGAGTGCTTATAGAGGTTTTCACTCAAAAGACTTTTAGTCTTCTAGTTGCTTCTGCCCAATAGTCCCTCTGAAAGCGTTATATCATGTCCGCATAATTAGTTATGATTCCCACAGTCATTGCACCCCAGATGCCAGTTGCTCATGGGGAAACCCCCAGACGCTCGTTCGCTCTTAGCGTCTCCCCTTCTCCCAAAGGGAGAGGCTAACGCCAAGGGAGAAGACCGCGCTGGCTCCTCTTAATCCCCTCCCCGCTCTTCGGGAGGTTCTTCGGGTTTGATAAGTAATCAAGCGGACATGATATTATAAATTATTCTTTGAATAAAGTATTTTTATGACTTTAGAGATATGCTTTGGTAGTTAAGTTATGAAAAAATGAAAAACTTTCTGATATATCAGCAAAACTAGTAATTTTTACGGGTAGAATTTGGACTAAAAATACATGATTTGAAATTACTAATATTCCATCAGAAATACAATAAGCAAATAAAATTTGCCTGTTACGTCTTTATACTCTTGCTAAAATGGCAAGTCTTGTCTAAATATGGTTTAGCAATGCCAAAGCTAAAAGATTTATAAGTAATCTAAAATCTGCCAATATAAAGTGCAATAATACCTGTGCCTGTGTCTCAACTGCCCTCTCAACCCACTGATAATAATAGTAGTGCCACCACGGATGTCACACCAGTCGTGGCACTCAAAGAACTCGTGGCAAGGTTGCACCGGGAACAGAACAAAATTCAAGATTTGCTAAGTTCTTTAGGATTTGCCCTGAGAAGTTTTAATAATTTGAATCAGTTTTTGGAACTGATTCCGCTGATGGCAACAAGAGTGACAGATGCAGACGGTAGCGCCCTGTTTCTCTACAAACCCAATGGTCAAGTCAGGTTAGAACAGTTACATTGGCAAGATAGTGACCAGCGCAAGAATATCCGCAAAGCGCTAGAAATAGCCAGTAGTCAAATCACGCTTTTGCCCAATACTGCCCCCCTAACGAAAGCCACGGGGATTTTGGATGACCAGATGCATCGCTATTTAGGGCCAGATGTGCAAATCTTTGGTACGGCTATTCTGGTAAAGCATACAGAACGGGGATGGCTGTATGTCTTGAGCCGCGATCCAGAATATAGTTGGACAGAAACCAGGCAAAAGTTAGTTAGGTTAGTGGCAGACCAAACAGCAGTAGCGATCGAAAACGATGAACTAGCTGTAGAACTAAGAAAAAAAGAACGCCTAGACCAAGAACTAGAAATTGGCGCAGAAATTCAACGGCGACTTCTACCACGTCAATGCCCTACAATTCCTGGTGCAGTCCTAGCGGCACGCTGTAAACCTGCCAATCGCGTCGGCGGAGACTACTACGACTTTATTGCTACCAATCATAATAAAATTCAGCCCAAGATCAAAGGTGGCACCGAAACTAGTCGCTGGGGTTTGGTTATTGGAGATGTCATGGGCAAAGGTGTCCCTGCTGGGCTGATTATGACGATGATGCGGGGAATGCTACGAGGAGAAGTGCTACATGGTAATTCCCCCGCCAGAATTCTACAAAACTTAAATAGAGTTATGTATGCGGATTTGGAAAATTCCCATCGCTTTGTAACACTATTTTACTCAGAATATAACCCCCACAGCCGAATCCTGTCTTATAGCAATGCAGCACACAATCCTCCTTTGTGGTGGCACGCAGCTACAAAAACTGTTACCCGTTTAGATACTTTGGGAATGTTAATCGGTTTGGATGCTAACAGCCAATATGAAGATGCCCAGGCACAGTTAGAGCCTGGGGATACAATTATTTACTATACAGATGGTTTGACCGATGCTGCTGCTGCTGGTGGCGATCGCTTCGATGAAGACAATTTTGTTACTGGCTTCAATACTGCTTGTAAATACTGCAATAGCCCAGAGGAGATTGTGGATTACCTATTTGACCAAGTTCAGCAATTCATCGGTGCTGATAAACAAAACACTGATGATATGACACTAGTTGTTCTGCAAATTTTATAATCATTGGGCATTTATGCTCGGTCAAGTCATCAGTCAATGCTTGGGGTTATGGTGACAGAAGATTTACCACAGTGATTCTACTAAATTTAATTTTTTATTTATTTTTCTTTAAATTTCTGTAGCGATCGCCCAAATGGCTACATATCAACCTTTTTTAGTAACTTGTTTGTATTTAGCCTTTAGGATAAAAATATAAAAAATGATCGTTAGAATACTTTTCTGTTCAATTAAAAACTATATATTTTGCACATCTAGCACAGTAGGAAACGCCAAGGGGGAGAGCAGGTAAAAGGTAAAATGTACAAGGTAAAAAGTAAAAGGTAAATTTACTTCTTCATTTTTGCTTTCTTTCTATCCTTGTGACGCAAGCATTTGGTCTGCTCCCTTTTGGCGTTTTAATTTTTCTTTCTCCGCCGTAGCAAGTTCACAACAGCTATGACGGAGTTTTGCTTTCTTTGTTTCTTCGTCCTAGATTTGCTTTTTTAAACTTCCTTGATATTTAAGCTGCTAACCTTCATTTAATAATTTGTCAAGATATTTCTGAAAATATTTTAGATGAAGAAATTAGATTGCTATTCTTGTGCCCCAGCTTGTTGCAAACTCCGCACCACATTCTTATAACCATTAAATTCTGCAATCATCAAAGCAGTATAACCGCCCCGGTTTTTCAAATTCACATCTGCCCCAGCTTGGAGTAATAACTTCACAATTTCGCCATAACCTGCTGAAGCAGCCCACATCAATGATGTGGCCTTGGCTGAGTCTTGAAAATTCACATCTGCCCCCTTTGCCAGCAGCAAATGTACGATCTCTTTGTGTTTGCGTTCGGTTGCCTTGATTAAAGCAGTTTTGCCATCATCCCCTGGAATGTTGACATCAGCACCATAGTTTAACAAAACTTGCACCGTTTGGGTGTGTCCTTGTGATGCAGCCAACGTCAAAGGTACTTCACCAAGATTTTTCCCATTTATATCTCCGCCAGAACGTAGCAGTGTCTCGACAATGTGGCTATGTCCCTGCAATGCTGCTACAAGCAGTGGTGTATCGCCCAGGTGGTTGCTAATTTGGACATCTGCACCCCTGTTAAGTAATATTTGCACGACATCAATGTAGCCTTCCACAACGGCAAGGTGTAAGGCAGTTTCACCATCTTGATCTTGGAGATTAATCTGGGCATCTCGATCTAGTAAAGCTGCTGCGATCGCACTGTGTCCAGCCGCTGCTGTTGCCGATAGGGCAGTTCCACCATCAGCGTTTTTCACATTCACATCAGCCCCTGCTGCTAGCAGTGCTTCTACAATCTCCAGATGTCCCAAATCTGCCGCTAGCATTAAGAGTGTCTCACCCTCCTCATCGTGGATATTGACATCGACACCAGTTTGGAGAATTGCTTCTATAATTTCTATTTTTCCCTGCTTAACGGCAAGTTTCAACGCCGTATCATCATCTTTATCAGCGATATTAACTTGGGCACCAGCAGCCAATAAAACTCGCACTACATCAATATGACCTTTGAGTACTGCTGCCATTAAAGCTGTACTGCCATCTTCATTAGTCGCATTAACATCTGCACCCTTAGATAGTAAAAGTTGCACAATGTCAAGCTGTTTGGCACTAGCCGCCAACATCAAAGCCGTCAAACCATAGAGTTTTCTGGGCAAGTTGATATTTGCTCCAGCATCCAGTAGCGATCGCACAATTTCGGTATAGCCTAAATTGGCAGCAAACATTAACGCCGTGGTTCCTTGGCGATCGCACGCGTCCACTCTCGTACCAGCCGCTAATAGCGCACACAGCCCTTTAATATCACCACTTTTAGCAGCTTTAAGCAGCAAAGTATCTTTGTTTTCAGTCATGGATCAGATCCCACACAGGGGGTTTTGTTCGTCTACCCTCAAAATTTAGTCTGAGATTGTTTATCCACTTTGGCAAGAGGTTGAAGGAAAATAGTCGCTGAGGATGGAGAGTCTCTTTTAATTTGTGCAAATTTAAGCACAGAAAATAGAGTTATGCTAATTTTTATGAAGATTTAATGATTAGGCGAGAACACGATGAGTCTGGAACTTTCTACGTCGGTAAAATATTGGCTGAACTTCTTTCATCCGGTGCTCATGTGGGCGCTATTAGCACTTTCAATTTATGCTGCCTACTTGGGGCTGCAAGTACAGCGTACCAGAAATGCTCAGGGGGAAGAAAAGAAAGAACTGATTAAAGGTAGATATAACGTCAGACACTACCAAATCGGGTCTATACTCCTAGCTTTGATGGTAGCAGGTGCGATCGGTGCTATGGCTGTCACTTACATTAATAATGGCAAATTATTTGTCGGGTCTCACCTACTAGCAGGACTGGGTATGACGAGTTTGATTGCATTTTCTGCTGGTTTGTCTCCTTATATGCAGAAAGGGGCAAATTGGGCGCGTGCAACTCATATTTTGCTGAATTTTATCCTTTTGGGACTTTTTGCTTGGCAGGCTGTTACTGGGGTGCAAATTGTCCAAAAAATTCTCACTCAAGCATAGTCATTTGTCCTCTCTTACAAAGTTCTGATGCCTGCGGCGGGCTACGCCAACGGAGGAAACCTCCGCTCAGACTTTGCGCTTTGTCATTTCTCATTAGTGGATGAGAAATGACAAAGGATTATTGACTCAGCGCTTTTGTTTGGAATTTCCAGGAAAAGGTATTTCCAAAGATTTATGAAAATCTTCCTGAACTTTGCGAGTTAAGCGGCGGGAGACTTGGCGGACAATTTGGTTAAGTAAGCGATCGCCTGTAGCTTGAATTATAGACTGGGGTAATCGCTGAATAAACCGGGGAAAGTGAAGATAAACTATCAAATCCAATTCCCATTCAACTCTTGTAACCTTAGCAATGCTAGTGGAAACATCGGTTTCTTTTAACTCTAGAGATGCGCGATAGTCTACGTCATAACCAGGCGGTTGGTAGTCAGGAATGGGGATTGTACGGATGCGGTAAATACCCTCCTCTGGGGGCAACAATTCCAAACCTATTTTCGGTTCTACTTCATAACCGAAAGAACCAAAACGACCAATTACTAAAGCATAGCCATTTTCCCCAAGTGATTGTACCTTCATGGGTTCAGCACAGCGCGAAAACCATGAAGCGTGAGCATTGAGATACTCAGCAACCTTCTCTACTGGGGCAGCCATTTCCATAAAATCTTGATAACGACCGTAAAATTTTGTCAGCGTCGCTACATTTGCTTCTGTTAATGTGTCCTCGGCTTCTTGGCTGGACGCTACAGGTAAAACTGCTTCTGTTATTTCCCAGGATTTATATTCGCCTTTTCTTGAAAGCATAAATGCATTACTGTATATTTTGGCGTTAGTCTATATTAATGATTCCCCACACACCTGGGTCATTTCGCATTCAGATCCCATTTTGACCGAAACCTCATTAATCTGCGAGCAACTCCATAGAATTACTAAAATAAAGAACTGAACAAGCACACAATAGTTTCTCAGAATAGCATTTATCATGAAAGCATTTGTAGCAGGGGCAACCGGTGAAACAGGTCGCCGGATTGTGCAAGAATTGATCGCGCGGAATATTCCCGTCCGAGCCTTGGTGCGGGATATAGAGAAAGCTAGGGGTATTCTGTCTCCTGAAGCCGAATTAGTGGTAGGCGACGTATTACAACCAGAAAGTTTAACTGCTGCGTTGGGAGATAGCACAGTTGTGTTAGTTGCGACTGGGGCAAAACCTAGCTTTGACCCCACTGGCCCCTATAAAGTGGATTTTGAAGGGACTAAAAATTTAGTAGATGCTGCTAAGGCAAAGGGAATTGAACATCTTATTTTTGTTTCTTCTTTGTGTACTTCTCGGCTTTTCCATCCGCTGAACTTGTTTTGGCTAATTTTGTTGTGGAAAAAACAAGCTGAAGAGTATATTCAAAAAAGTGGTCTTACTTATACGATTGTTCGGCCTGGGGGGTTGAAGAATGAAGACAACTCCGATCGCATCGTGATGCAGAGTGCAGATACACTGTTTGATGGTAGCATCCCCAGGCAGAAAGTCGCCCAAGTTGCTGTTGAGGCGCTGTTTGAAACAGATGCACGCAATAAAATTGTCGAAATTGTTGCCAAACCTGAAGCAGCCTCAAAAAGCTTTAAGGAGCTATTTCAGCAGTGCTGATATTCCACAGGATTTTATTGCTTCTGTCTCTTAATTCTCATCCCCAAGATCATCGGCTTACATCTTTATGGAAAAGTAATGCCTACGCACTTTTTCAATTAGCTTGCATTATCTAAATTAGACCGCCCTTTGATTCCACTCCCTAAAGCGATCGCTCCATCTTTCCTGCAAGGGCTTGTTCCCAAATTGGCAGATCCTCCGGTCGGTCAACATCAGCTAAGGGCAACAAGTCCACGGATGATAAATTAAGTTTCTGGGCAATATCCACGGTTTTCTGGAATACTTGAGCAGTTCCCCACTCAATGTTAACGAATAGCTCCGGGATGGGTTGGCGCAAACCAATTAAGTAATATCCACCATCAAGCGCAGGTCCAAGTACGAGGTCAAAGGCGTGTAACTTTTCAAAAGCTGTTGCTAAAATCTGGGCATTTACTCCAGGACAATCTGTACCAATGATAATTACTTTTTCTGCACCAGATTGAAAAGCATCAAAAAGCGATCGCACCATCCGCAAACCTAGATCCCCTTCACCTTGAGACTGGTAAACCAAATCCAACCCCAGCCAGTCTTGCATAAGTTGCAAATCGCCACCTGCAAACCGCACTTCCACAGATATGTCAATGGCTTTTTGCAATTCTTGAACCTGAAATATTGTATGCTCAGTCATTTCCCGTTGAAGATTGGCAGCACCAACATTTCCCAAAACAGGTATCAATCGAGTTTTTGTCTTACCTGGTTCTGGATAGCGGGTGAAAATAATCAGGTGCTGTTTTGGGCTTGCTGGTAAGTTCAGCACAAAATACCTTATTTGAATCAACTAAAAATATCTTAATAGCAATACTTGTCGTTTTCGTTGGCTCTAGGATGATCTTTTCCTGTTCGCATAGCCCCCAAAATTGTAGAAACATACACACAACGTCTAGCTTTCCCACCATTCAAGCTGTAGAATGTTATTTGTCCTAATCCGCCTACTGTACACTGATTTCCAATTTCAGAGATCGGACAACCGTGATAGTTAAATAAAACTCGCCACATTTGCTGTGAAGTATGTTTTTGTAAAGTTGTCTCCTTTTTTCCTTTATTGTTTTCCTCTTCATCAATGCGAATGTTTGGCTCAAGGTTATGCCATAGGTTGCCATTGTTTTTAACAGTATCAGGAATGAATTGTCCTGCTTCTGCTTGATGAACTGCCCATTGCACGACACCATTTTGTATGCGAAAACTGGTTTGCCTGGTCAATTTATCTTTAGTGGCTTGGCTTTGCGCTTGGCGCATAGCATAATAAACCTCATTTTGGGTAGCGTTGAGACGGCGAGTCTCCACAAAAGCCAGCCAGTTGGATATTCCGATCGTAGCTAATATACCAATTAATACAATAACTACTAACATCTCTGGTAAGGTAAAACCACTATTAGAATGATTATTCTTCAAGAGATTTTTTGCATAAACTAAAGACGGTAGATGCACCAGGCTATCCATTTTTATTCTGATAGTTTTTCAGCTGCCTAGCTGTTAAACAACGTTTCAGTTTTTTTAGCTTTTTACTTCGCGTTGATTAGTAATATTGTCGAGCAACGTAGGCATTAAAAGGATTATGAATATTTTTAATAATAATTTTAAAGTGAAATTTAGCCGCTGAAGCCTTGAAGAATTATTCAGAACGTAATTCCATAAAAATTTAGCCGCAGTTAAAGCTTTTTGTCGATTAAACGGCTTTTGTAGGGCTTTGCATGTCAGGTATTTGTATAAATTTGTCAGACTTAGATTCCAATTATGCTTAAGTGCTAAGGGTCTTTCCTTATATGCTCTCTCAAGCACCTGCAAGCAAGCTTTTTCTTGCCTTACAAGATTAGAAGAAACGGAATTAGTACTTATTCTGTACAATATTTGTACAGATGGTACGCATACAAAATCAAACTGGCAAGCTAATCGCAACCACATATCCCAATCTTGAGCAGCACTTAGAGATTCATCAAATCCACCTAATTTGATTAAAGCTTCTCTACGAATCAAAGGATTGGAGCCATTCTCTAAAAAGTTTGTCAACAATAACTTTTCATAAACGTCTCCATTGGCTGTAACGTGTGTACCAGAGAGTACTATTTCACTATTTTCATCGATATAATCAGTCCAACTGTAAGCAACTGTCGAAGTAGCGTTTTCTTGCAGAGCCTTTAACTGAGACTGAAGCTTATCAGGCGTCCAAAGATCATCCGCATCTAAGAAACTAACAAATTCTCCAACTGCAAGCTGTAGACCTCGGTTACGACTAACGTTTCCGCCAGCATTGGTATAGGAAAATATTTTTATTCGGGGATCTTCAATTTGTGTAACAACATCTAAAGTTGAGTCTTCTGAACCATCATTAATTACAATTAATTCTAGGTCACTCAAAGTTTGATTTAGAACAGATTGAATTGTGTGATTAATAGTATTTTCACTGTTATAAGCGGGGATGATTACAGAAATTTTCGGCAAATTTTGACTAAATTGAATCATTTTATAAAGCTAATTTATTTTTTAATCCTTTGTGTAAATTAGATTTTAAGTAATAAAAAGGACTCATCATACTAGCCAAGTAAAATTCCATTTCAAAAAGTGCAATTAAATTATCTTTCAATTCCCCTCTATAGTGAATACGGTGCTTTAATACTCGGCGTAAATTCCCTAAAATAGTTTTCATAAACACTATTGGTTTTTGCCAATTTTGAGTATTTATCAAGCTTAACTGGAAAATACACAAACCACAACCGCGTGCCAGAGTTAAGAGATAATCTCTCTCAAGTCGCCAATGTGGTATTTGATGATAGGTGTGCATGGTAGGGTTATACCAAATTTGCCAGCCTGCATAATGTATGTAAAGCAATGGTTCATAGTCATCACCCTGTACCAAAATACCAGGCAGCTTCCCACTTAAATTAGGCCGCTGTGGTACATTTTCACGCCATACCTGTTTCCGAACAACAAGCGCCGCACCAGGAGGAAGTCTTAAATTATCTGCGTCAAACAAATATGGATTTGAACCATGTTCTCTAATAGCTAAAAAAGCTTGAATTCTTTCAAAATTTTCTGGTGGGTTTACTTCATAATCACCATGAATCTGTCCACTCCAAGCACCTGCTTGAGGATGCTCTAATCCAAAGGTATATGCTTCTGATAACCAATCAGGAGCAGGTAAATTATCATCATCTAAAAATGCGATTAGCTGCCCTTTAGCTTCACGTACTGCTCGCAATCTGGCAAAAGCTGCTCCCTGTTCGGTTTCTAAAAAATATCTTAAATGACAGTTTCCATTATATATTTTTTGGTAATTCTGGATGATTTCAAATGTATTATCAGAACTATTATTATCCACAATAATAATTTCCCAGCTTAGTTGTTCTACTCCTGTCTGGGTTAATAGCTTATCCAAAATTTTAGGTAAACGGGTTGCTCCATTGTATGCAGGAATGGCTACGCTAATATCTAAATTTTCAGCTGTTAATTCAGTCATAATGCCTAATGTTTTAATAATTTATTTTTTAAAGTAGCCATTTTTCCAAAGATAAAAAGGACTAATGAAACTACTTAAAAAAAGTTCCATTTCGCAAGCAGCTACCAAATCATCTTTCAGATTAGTTCGATATTTGAGTAGGTGTAACGTGATTTTACGCAAATCATTTATCATATAAGATAAAAGAGCAAATGGTCTATATATTTGTTTTATATTTACCATTCTAGTTACACAACGGCTAAGTCCAATTCCTCGGAAGAATGGAATTAAATAATCTTTTTGCAAACGTAATTTTGGTATTTTGTGTGATATTTCCATTTCTGGGTTATACCAGATTTGCCATCCTGATTTTTGGATATAAGACAATATTTCTAAATCTTCACTAGTAAGCATATTGCCTTTAACTCTACCAGTTAAAATAGACTTATCTGGTACACTTTCTAACCATGCTTGCTTACGAACAACAAGTCCAGCAGAAGGGGGCAGTAATTTTTTAGATGTTTCATATAATAGCGGTAGATTACCCCGCTCTGTAATTGCTAAGAATGGAGCAATTCTCTTAAAATTTTCCGGTGGTTCTACTTCCCAGTCTGGGTGAATTTGGCTGCCATAAGCTCCCGCTTTGGGATATTTTTCACCAAAAGCATAAGCTGCGACTACCCAATTTGATACTGGGTAGTTGTCATCATCTAGAAAACCTATGAATTTACCTTTAGCTTCTAAAACTGCCTTTTTTCGAGCATAAGCTGCGCCTTGTTTTGCTTCAAAGCAATACTTTAAAGGGTAAGGACATCGCCAATCTTTTTGATAGGTTTGAACAACTTTAGCTGTATTATCAGTGCTGTTATTGTCTACAACTATAATTTCCCAAGATAAATTTTCGGTGTGAAGTTGGTTTTGTAGTCGTTCTAGTAGTTCAGGCAAACGACTTTCACCGTTATAAGTTGGGATAGCTACAGTAAAGTCAAGGCAATTGTTCATTGCTCTAAAATTATATTTCTAAGTGTGATGTAATACTCTTTATAGTATGCTCAAGTAATGAAAATACGACAATATATTACAAATTCTTCCTGGTGGTTAATAATCAGTCAAATATGTAAAATCAGTCATACTGCAACTTCTCTATCAATTTTGCTATCTCTTTTGCCGTTTTATATACCGTATTTTTAGGTATCTTTTCTATTTTACTGCTACAAGTGAATTTAATTGCAGTCACCATCTTTTTTCTTAAGAGTTGCGCCTAAGAGAGTATTGACGATGAGGCATCGCTTTAAGCTATTAGAGGATGATACAGAACTTCCAGCAGAAGCCAGCACAATTTTTAAACCTAGTGCGTTTGGTGATGTTGGGGTTGTGGTAAAAGTAAGAGTACCCATATAGTCAAAGGTAATAGTATTTGGTTGATTAGTAGAATCGTATGCTCTAGAGGATAAAGTACCAATTGTGTTTGGACTAATAATGTTACTACTCAACAACACTGAGCCTGCTGGAATTTGTAAATCTCCGCCCAAGCTTTGCCATCTATCGTCACTTAAGAGAATAGCAGAGGAACTGGGATAAATAGCAACTTTTACTACATTGGTGGTGCTATCAGTTGTAAAACTGACACTGTAGCTAAGTTTGTTCTTTTTAGCTGTTTGCTGTGCTTGCTGTATGGAAGCTAAAACAGCATCTTGAGCTTTATTCAAGCGTTGTCGGTTCACAAAGGCAGCCCAACCAGGAGCTGCGATCGCTGCTAAAATTCCTACTAACAGCAGTACTACTATTAACTCTATAAGACTAAATCCAGCATCTTGTTGATTGTAGCCATCGGTAGAGGGTCTATTTGCTAAATATTGCTGCTTTAGCTTTGTTTCTCGGCTGTGCAACTGTAAAGAATCTAATAGTTTTAAACTAAGAATATTCGGCATACTATCCTGCTTTTATTAAAATTTATCAAAGATAGAAGCTATTTGGTAAAAATGAAGCTGCTTCCTTGAACCTTAATGTTTGCACTCGGAAAATAACTAGATTTACTCTGTGCGTAACGTACTTTAGTTTCATCATTTTGTATTAAACGAGCTTGTGCATTACCCCTTAAATAAACTTCCGCAGCACTCCTATTATCTGCACTAACTGAATCTACACAAGCATAGAATCCTGTTTTGACAGTAGTTGCTGCTACTGGAATTTGACTAAAGTCAGTAGAGCATGTTGCTGCTGGCGCTCCCTGTGCTATTGTTGTTTGATCTATAAAATCAACCAACACCACAGGAACTTGATTGTAAGTCCCCCCTCCTGCCCAACTATTCATTTTTGCTTGTAATGTTATGCCTTTTTGTGACAAGTCAAATGGTTTAAAACCTTTATCTGGACATGGGAGATATTTTTCGGTGGTAAATCCATCGCAAGCACCTACTGTAGCAGCAGTATTTGGAACGCCATCTTTAATTTGCCATCTAGCGATGCGGGCAGCGTTAGACCAAGTAGTACTAGTGTCTTTAATTAAATAGTAGGCAACTAATGAGTAAACAAAAGTATCATCTTTAAATTGAACCACACCTGAAGAATTTCTAGTTTCAACAGCGTTTTGGCTAAATTCTCGTTTCCAAAAAACAAGCACAGGAACTTTATCTGTTCCACTAGGTAGTTGATTCCCAGTTGTACTTGCATTTGGGCAAGTATTATCGGTACTAGTATCAACAGTACCGCTTAGACATGCAATTCCAGTAGCATCATATATATATATTGCTTGTTGGAGATCGCGAGTAATATAATCTAGTGCAGCTTTAATTTCTTGCTCAGAGTTTGCTTTGGCTTGTTCCTGACCATCAGTGTTTAAAACACTGATCATAAAACTTAGTAACGGCGTAATTACTAAAAATGCAATGAGCATAGCCACTAGTAATTCAATCAGAGTAAAGCCACTATTTTTGTTTTGCTTGTGAGAGGGTTTTAGCTGAGTACTTAACAGCCACCTCAATATATTCATTTTGCTACAGGTTCTCCTTAGTGACCGATACTGAGTTATGAAATTATTTATGTTTACTGGGTTAATTATGGTTGACAGCCACCAAGGCGATCGCACAAAGCGCTATAGGAACTTTGACCCCTGACAATTTCAGTTGTCATTTCTACTAGGGGAGCTTTGCGATCGCCTAGTCCCCCAGTAAATGTTGCTGCTGTTTTTCCATTGCTATCACTACTTTTTTTCAAGCTACCAGTACCGATGAAGGCATCTGAACGATATACCCGAACTCCCAAACGATAGCCTTGACCTTTATCAGCGTCGCTACCTGTGACAGCAACGCGAATAGCTTGAATGTAAAACAAATCGCTAGTACAGTCGGGATTAGCAAGGCTGCCATTTTTGTTAAAGCAATACAAACCAGTGCTAGCAGTAGGAGCTAACGTACTACTCAATAAATAGTCACTGCTTGAACTGGATACATTTCTACTTGTGCTAGCAGCCAGTGTAACAGTGATTGTCGGATCTGAGATTGTTTTAGACTTAATAGCATCAATGAAGGCTTTAGCCGCTCCTGTTGCCAATTCTATCCGTTTAGCTTGCACACGAGTTGCTGTTGACATTACTAGGACAGGTGCGATCGCTACTAGCAAAATGGCAACTACGAGGATTGCCACAAGCGACTCAATGATCGTAAAACCTGACTCCTTAGACTGGGCAGATAATTCTTGTAGTTGGCGTGGGTTCATACTTAATTTCTTAATACTATGTTTTAAAGTAATTTGCGATCGGGTGTAATACACTCATAACCTCTCTCCAAACCTCTCCCCTACAAGGAGAGAGGCTTTGAATTTTCCCCCTTCCCTAATAAGGAAGGGGGCTAGGGGGTTAGGTCTGTTAACGTGGTCTATTCACCCAAAAAGTGCAGTAAAAACTCTCATTCAGACACTTTAGGATGGTTGGAGTTGGCAGTTGGTAGGACGTTCGGTTGCAGGTAGCGCAAATTTGAACTTGCGGTCAGGGGTCGGAGGGGTAGTAACAGGGGTAGAGACGATGGTGCCAAAGTAGGCGCTGGGCGCATCCTCAAACCCATTCCCTGCATTCGCATTTTCATCTTGGACAGCACACAACAGAGTTTTCACCCAAAGGTCATCGCGGCCTACTTCTCTAAAGTATTCACTCGGAGGATCTGTTGCTGGAGTTACAAAACGCTGGGCAAACAAGTCAGGATTTTGCGCCAGTAACGCCACATCAAAACCCCAGTTCCGGTTAGGAGCCATATAATAAGGTGCTTCCCCAGCAGCCTTAGTAGTGTAAGTACTATCTGAGTTGTAGCCAGGTTTTTCAGAATGGAGAATTCTATAAAAGATACTGTCAATATTAGCAGTAGAGGAAGGAATGCTAGGGTTAGAAGAGGTTGCAGCAACAGCTGTTGGCCCTGGTCTGACGAGAACTTGGAATGGTGCGCTAGCATAGATACTGCGTTTAAATTGGATGAATGAACCGTTGATATTGGCATTAATCCCATTCCAGTTTTCTAAGAAGCGCACAAAGTTATGCAAACCCCCATTGATTTCGTAAGTAGTTGGAGTTGAACCCCCGCTAATTGAATTCACACGATCAGGAGTATCACCAGAAGCAATTACTAAATTAAAGGTTGTTTCACTTGCCTTAGACAACCATCTAGTATTTTTAACTAAACTAGATGATGTTGCTATTTTAGAGTAAGTGGTGTAAGCGTTGATATCATCGCCAGGATCTGTAGTTGTTACCTGTAATTGCAATACAGGCTCTAATAGTGGTTGAAAAGATCCATCTTTTGTGGATGACGTGAATGTCGTTGTTGTCGCCGTGCTTCCAGGAAAATCCCTAAGCGAATTAAGCGAAGGGGACGAACCAACTGGTAATTGGGGATACCTGTAGAATAGACGAATGTTATTTCTGTAAATTATATCGCTGCTGACGAATCCTGGTGGCTTACTAGTATTAGTATCTTTTGTGGTTGCAAACCAGAGAGCATTATTTGCGGCTTGAGGTAAGATGCCATCACTGAATTGAGCTACTACTCCCGCTATTGTTATACCTAGTGCAACAGGAGTACTGTTACTTAAACTTGTATTAGTTATGACAGTATCACCGCTAGTAAGCAGCTTACCAGAAGTATCTCGTCTAAACGCAACCCGACGGGCAAATCGTTCAAAACCAGCTTTTGCCGATTGGGCAGTAGTACCAGCTACTAATTGTCCAACTGCGGGAGTTGGTCTAAGAACAGTAATAAGATTAGAGGATTGTATTCCTCTCTCAGCAGCAGTAATTGTATTGTTGTTATCGCCGTCGTAACCTATATACCAATCAGTTTCTCTACATTCTGAGACTGGTATTTTGAAGCACATTTCCATTACATACTCTGGGAAAGTCCCTCGTCGTTGAATGGGTGTGACGAAATTGTTCAAGTAAGAACTATTAAAGTTTACTGAGTCAGTAGCAGTGGGAGTACCTTTGTAGTATGTATCATCATTAGATGTAGTGAAGAAATTAGATGAAGTGACGAAGTTGTTATTCCAAAAACCTGACTTCAATCGATAGAATACGGCGTCAGCATCACTTACTTGGTGGTTATTTCGCAAGTCGTAATCACCCTCATTGCGGAAACCTTCGCGGAAGTTAGCAGATAACAAGGTGACAGCATCGGCAATTACTGATGCTGGCCGCCAGGTTTCGCCTGTTGTGCAATTAGGTAGTCTAGAGTCATTAGGTCGACAAGCAAAGTCAGGATCGCGCTTTGCCGTAGCACGAGTGTAAAAGTGAGTATCGTAGTCAGAATCACTGAAACGTAAAAAATCATCACCTAGAAATTCTTGTTTAGTATGCAGATTAAAATTGCCTTTAACATACGCTGGTAGCTCAGTTGCTAGAATCAAGCCTTTTTCTTCCGGTCTGTAATCATTATAGTGACTCGGATCACTGCCAACCTGGCGACTCAAATCACTACCATTAATCAACATAATGGCGTTGGGTCGCCGTTCTGGATCGAGCTTGTAGTCACTGGCGCTAACATTTTCACTTGTTGAATCACTGCGATCTTTTTGAGCATCATCACGAGAGGCATAGATAATGCCGCTATTGGGCAATAGATATTCTTTATCCGATGCAGCGCCGATTGCTTGTGTGCGAAACAGACTTAAATCTATGGTGGTAGCACGAATTTCTAGTGGCTGACGCTGTTCAACTTCCAGATTGTAGTTTCCAGTTAATGCAGCACCTTTATCTATAGCCTTAATTTGTCGGGCATCAAGAAATGCAGTTTCTTTGATTGCGCCATCAGGAACGTAAGTAGTACTACGACTCAGAGTGCCATCAGCAATTTGGATTGCACAGATGGTAGAGTCAATTGCTGACTGCTCAGAGAGAGTGAGTTTGCTACTTGTTGCTTTGGCCAGTGCTTGCCGCAGTAGCGGATTGACAAGGCGGCCATTGGGAAATACCAAGTTAGCTTGATGTTTCAAGCGATCTAGCAAAGTTACGCTAGTGTTAGTAACATCATCATCGTTAGTCGCAGCTGCAAAAAAACCATTGCTATCTGCTGTCTGTCCTCTAGTTATACTAGCGGCTGTAGTAGTGGAAGCAGCGTAAACAATCCCATTATTAGATGCTGCTACTGTTGTCAAATCAAGGGGATTGTAGGTGTTTGCAGTTGCTGTTGCTTGATTGGTAGGGTTGTAGTAGCTACTTATACAAGCCATAGGTGTCTGATAATCGTCTGGTGTGGCCGCCTCAGGATTGTAGGAATCAAAATTGTAGTGATACACTACCGTGGCACGCATTACCAAATCACCACGTTTTTGTTTACTCGCATCAAGAGGATCGGTCGGATCGGGTACAAGCATAGGCATAGTATCGGGCCAGACTACTGTACCAGCATTTTCGTTGACTCCCGATGTACTTGGATCGTTAGGCACTGTTGTTGGACGAGTAGGTAGTCCAGAACCTGTAGGTTTATATACTCCAGCACCTGTAATCACCCTCACTCCACCGACCACATCAAGGATATTAGTTCGGGGTGAAGCGGCTGAAATCTCCCAAAAACCATCACGTCCTGTTACCCCTAAATCTGATAACTGTCTGACACGAGTGCTACGAGTACGATCTTTGGTGCTACTTGTCCACTTCACCGCAGGAGAGATAGGTTGGGGATCATCCTCTCCTACAAAGTCTCCTTTTGTACTGTTCCATATAAGTTCAGGTAAATTATTGCCTACTACGATGCGATCGCCTAACTCTGTTTCTGTTACAGGAGTATTATCTACAATGTCTGGATCTCTAGTAGGTAGCTGCGCTGTATTTAGTGTTAGTTTTGTATTAGCATCTGTTGGATAAATCCAGGCATCCATTGGACGTAGCGTATTAACAGAACCTTGCATAAAGGTTGTTGCATCTGCTGTAGTGTATTTCACCCCAGCAGATTTTTCAATACCAGAAGTACCATAAGGAACTTCTTTAAATGGTACACGCCTAGTACGTTTGCGGAACCAATTTTCCAATTCTTCCTTACGTACTTTAGTGGCGTCTAAGCTTGGATCTTTTAGAGTCCGGTTGGTTATATTAGTTTGGACTTCTTGAGGATCAGTAGTAGTAGCCTTAAGTAATTGTGCATTCACTAATAAGTCTATACGTTCAGCATAAGCCTGAGTGTTATAGGCAATGTCATTGGAGTTATTTGAGGTAGTTTTATTAGTAAATTCTAAAGATTGACTTATATCAGGTGTATTGTTTTCTTTAAATAAATCTATACGAGTTCCACCTGTATCTGTAGATGTTCCATCTGCCTTTATAGTGACGACACTGATTGGGCTACTAACTGCAATATTGCCGCCAACAACTATCTTGCCATTTTCTCGTTCGTAATAACAAGAATACCTACTACTGACCTGAAATAGGGTTATGGGTTTATCAGTTTGAGCAGTAAATAAGTTACTGTTAGTAAAGATACGTCCATTGAGACGGAATCTAGGCCCTGGTGTAATATCTAAGTCATCTTCGTAGACAACGGCATTATTAGTAATAGAAATTTGACTACGATCTTGTTGCATTTCTAAAGCCGAGAAGCCCTTATTACCTCGATACTTCTCATATTTTGTTGTATCAAGAGAAATAGCTTGAGCAATATCACTAATGGGAACCGTTACTGCATAAACGAAAAAGCTTTTTTTCAATTCGCCTGTTGGTAGTTTATACCAACCCGAACTACCTACTAAGCTGGCACTAGTATCACCAGCCACGTCACAAGCTCCACCCGCTTTAGCTGGCAGCATAGGAGGGGTTCTAGCATCTAGTGGGCTTCTACTTCTGGTTTGGGTTGTACCAGTTTGGGGGGGAGTGCGGAAGTAGAGACCATAGAGAATAAAGCTATCAAATTTACCGTTATTATCTGTATCAGCAGGAAACTTCCAGGCTGTTTGTATGTTTTCTTGATTTTCTAAAGTCATACTACTACCTGCTTCAATCATCGGAGTTGAAGTACTTTTATTAAGGTTATAAGCCAGGGTTATAGGAGTTTCATCACCAAATGTATAGACAGAAAGTTTTTTAATTAAGGTATTGTATAGGGTTAGATTTGATGGAACAGAGCGTGGTAGAGTCGGGTCAGCAAACAGTGCAGTTATTTTGGCTTTAGCCCTGTCTAAGGCAGGAGTAGCGGCTTGCATTGTTGCTTCATTTACGCGGACATTACTAGCATTTTTAGAACGCTCAAAAGACCGAAACAAAATTGCAGTTGTTAACAGTACGACTACCAAAACGACCATCGCCACTGTTGGTAATACAAAGCCAGAATTAACCGAACTACGTCTTTTTTGAGTACCAGAAATAGTTCGCAAAAGCCAAATTATTTGCTTATTAATTGCAGATAAAAACTGCTTACCAATTTGTCTGAAGGTTTTTTGAATTACCTTGAATAGCTGACGTTTTCGAGACATAGCTGCTTCCTGGTCAAGTGGATTATAGCGGATTTTCTATTTTGTCAAAGTTTTCACTTATGCCTATCAAGTATTTTCATAGGCATTATCTGAGACGATATTTGTCTAACTACTACATTTGGCTTTACTAACTTCCAAATAAGGTAGCTATAAAAAAAAGATAATTTATTAAAGTTATATCATTTAGGAATTGTTCATTTTATCCGGTAAACACTGATTTTTTCAGAATTATTTAGTTCAAGTCTGATAAATAATAAGAGCATTACTTCACAGTAGATTTGCGTAAATGTATTTTCTTTGAAGAAAAATTTATGAAGATGTTATTAGCAGAGTAGGCTTATAGTACCCATTTGTTAAAGGAAAAATATCAGTTAGGTGCAAAATAATCAGATGTGCGGCTTAGATTCCCGACTTCTTTAATTAAGAAGTCAGGAATCTTGTTGTTCACATTGCGGCTCTTGCGTTGGTTTTATGGTAAGGCATTAAAATAGCAGTTTTGTAGAAAGGCTCAAAAATTTAAAATCCAGTCACATCAAGGAACACAGACTCTGATTAGATTTTATTTATTATTCGGCTCCATAAAAGTAACTGAAGAGCCCACATTGCTTTGATTAATTACTAATTACTCATTAGTACACCTTGGCGTAAATCCCACCACCACCTTTAACGGCAAGCAAGCTTTTGCCACAAGGTACGAAAAATTAGAACCCTGTGGCAGAAGCTACTAGGCATCATAGATGCAGCACGCAGTTACATTAATGTTAAAAGGATGGTTATAAACCGCAACTATACGGGTTTTACCCATCTCCGTGGATTTAAAACCCTCAATTATTCTTAGATTTTGTTTGTTTATCCAAGCCAGTTTGGTCTTCTCCTTACAGCCCTTTGGGTACGTCCCGTTGAGTGAAGGGGAGACGCCAGGTGCTATGTAGCAATTTGTGGTACTGACACCTTCACCAGCACTTTTTTGCTAAAAGATAGACCGTTTTCATTTTTGTCGATGATAATCGTGTCTCCAGAGATAAAAGTATTTTCCAATAATTTGGTGGCGAGGGGGTTTTCTACTTCTCGCTGAATTGCCCGTTTGAGTGGGCGGGCACCGTAAACTGGGTCATAGCCTGATTCGACAAGGTGATCGCAGGCTGATTGGGATATCTCAAAGAAGATTTTTTGCTCGCGCAGGAGATTTTCTACCCGCTTGAGTTGAATACGGATGATATGCCGCATTTCTGTGCGATTTAGTGTATGGAAGAGAATAATATCATCGACGCGGTTGAGAAATTCCGGGCGGAAATGCGATCGCAAAGCATCCATTACCCGCTTCCGCATTGTTTCATACTTGGAATCATCACCAGATATATCCAAAATATGTTCGCTACCAATGTTACTAGTCATCACAATGACGGTGTTACGAAAATCTACCGTCCTTCCTTGAGAGTCAGTAACTCTCCCATCATCCAACACCTGCAATAAAATATTGAACACATCGGGGTGCGCCTTTTCGACTTCATCCAGCAGTACCACTGAGTAAGGACGGCGACGAATCGCCTCGGAAAGTTGACCGCCTTCTTCATATCCTATGTATCCTGGAGGCGCACCCACTAAGCGAGAAACTGAGTGTTTTTCCATATACTCAGACATATCCAAGCGCACCAATGCATCATCAGAATCAAAGAGAAACTGAGCTAAAGCACGGGCGAGTTCGGTTTTACCCACACCTGTAGGACCCATGAACAAAAATGAACCAATGGGACGAGAGGGGTCTTTCATCCCCGCACGGGCGCGGCGAATTGCGGCTGCTACCGCTTCTACAGCCTCTTCTTGCCCAATGACTCGTTGATGCAAATGACTTTCTAATTGCAGTAATTTTTGTCGTTCCGATTCCAACAAGCGATTGACGGGGATTCCTGTCCACTTTGCAACAATTTCGGCAATATCAGCTTCGGTGACTTGTTCTCGCAGCAACGTGGAACCTTGGTTTTGAATTTCTAAAAGGTTCGCTTCTTTGGCTTCGCGATCGTGCTGTACTCCTTCCAATTTGCCATACTTCAATTGGGCAGCTTTATTTAGGTCATAGGCACGTTCCGCCTGTTCGATTTGCACTCGCAGCGCATCTTCTTCTTTCTTTAAGGCGCTTATTGCCTCTAATAGCTGCTTTTCACCTTGCCATTGCTCATTAAATGTTTGCTGTTTTTCTGTCAAATTGGCGATTTCTTGCTCAATTCGCTGCAAACGTTCTTTAGTTTGAGGAGTACCCTTTTCTTCGCCAGCTAATGACAGCTTTTCCATTTCTAACTGCATGAGGCGGCGATCGATGGTTTCCAATTCGGCTGGTTTGGAGGTAATCTCCATTTTCAACTGTGCTGCTGCTTCATCTACTAAGTCAATGGCTTTATCTGGTAAGAAGCGATCGCTAATATAACGTGCTGACAAGGTTGCTGCTGCTACCAAAGCCGAATCAGAAATTTTGACGTTGTGATGCACTTCATAGCGTTCTTTCAACCCCCGCAGTATGGAAATCGTATTTTCCACACTTGGCTGATCGACAAATACTTGCTGAAAACGGCGTTCTAGGGCAGCGTCTTTCTCAATATGTTTGCGGAACTCGTCGAGGGTAGTTGCACCAATACAACGTAGTTCTCCTCGCGCCAGCATTGGTTTGAGTAAATTTCCCGCATCCATTGCCCCTTGTTGGCTGGAACCTGTACCGACTACGGTATGTAGTTCGTCAATAAACAAGACAATTTGACCGTTAGATTCCGTAACTTCTTTGAGAACCGCTTTTAGGCGTTCTTCAAATTCTCCTCGCAATTTTGCCCCAGCAATTAAACTACCGATGTCTAAAGAGATGAGTTGGCGGTTTTTCAGAGATTCAGGAACATCACCGTTTACCATCCGTTGTGCTAATGCTTCTGCGATCGCTGTTTTACCTACTCCAGGTTCACCAATCAGTACGGGGTTATTTTTGCTACGACGAGACAATACTTGAATTACCCGCCGAATTTCATCATCCCGCCCAATTACCGGGTCGAGTTTTCCCGCTTTTGCCTGTTCTGTCAAATCTCTGCCAAATTTTTGTAAGGCGTCATAGCGGGATTCTGGGGTTTGATCTGTCACCTTTTGGCTACCGCGAATAGTTTTGATCGTAGCTTCAAGTTTCGCTGCATCCGCATTAAAGCCTTTGAGTATTTTTCGTCCAATGCGATCGTCTTCAGCAAATGCCAAAAGTATGTGTTCCACGGAAATGTAGGAGTCTTTCATCCTGGCTCTAGCTTCCTCGGCTCGGTCTAGTAAAATATCTAAATTGCGGCTAAGGTAAAGCTGATCGCTTTTACCAACTTTGGGCTGGCGTTGGGTAAAGGCTTCTAGTTGCTGCTGCAAGCGGATTGGATCGACCTCAGATCGAGCCAGGATACGTATTGCTAGACTAGTGGGTTCTTCTAACAGGGCAATAATTAAATGTTCAACATCTAGTTGCTGTTGTTGATAAGCACGGACTATATCCTGAGATTTAACAATTGCTTCCCAGGCTTTATCAGTAAATTTATTTGGATCTGTAGGTTGCATCTTTATAATTTTGGAATTTTGATTTTTAGTTTAGGGATTGGGGATTGCGTGTTGGGGATTGGAGATTGGGGACTGGGTATTGGAAAACTCTTCCCTAGCCCCTAATTATCCAAACATTCTCAGCGTCCGCGTGTATCTCCAGTGGCAATTTTGGATTGGTAATTGGCGATAGTTTAATCCATTACCTATTTCCTAATTTAAAACGAAAACACTGTTCTGAACGGACTTTTCCAAACGGTGCTATTAGAGCGATATCTACGACGGGCTATTTGGCGTCGCTGTTAGTGTTCCTCATCAACAGATAGTATGGGCGTAATACTAATAAGATTTACGCAGAAAAGATCCCCTAACCCGCCTAAAAAGGTAAGGTAAAAAGCGAAAAGTCTCGCGCGTCTGGGTTTACCCGGATGAGATGCCAGTGTGCTGCAAGAATCAATCTCCCTGTATGTAGCTCAACTTTTCAAGACATCAGTGTGGATTTTTCTACAAGTTTATTGCCTTTGATAGGGTTTTACTGGGTAGCTTAATTGGCTCATTTTTAAGGCTTATCATTACCAACATCAAATAAATCTTCCGCTTCGTTGTTAACCCGCCTGGGAATAAATTCCAAGGCTAATAGCTAAAGTCCTTTCAAAAGGACTAAATATAAAATTTTAAGCGATGTCGATGGCTAAACTCTGCGTGTTAGGGAAAATTTCTGTCCACTTAAGTGAACAGTAGCTCTGAGCCGCACAACTTCAGTTCTGGGCGAGGTGTCGGTCAATGCAACATTTTATCTTAACTATCACAAAGATGTGGGTAATAGCCTTTTTAAGGAGGTGAGGCAGGAGCAAGCCTTAACCCAAGCTTATTGGCTTATATTCTTAATTATAAGAATTACTAACTCACAAGTTGCTCTTGTGATTCCTCTTTAACTGCTGATCCTTGAGTTTTTAGTTGAATCAGTTCAATTTTATACCCATCTGGATCTTCTACAAAAGCAATTACCG
>CAXUOL010000021.1:0-24560 GCA_964252435.1 uncultured Nostoc sp. | reverse complement strand
CCTTTCCCCCTTCCCCTTCTTTATAAACATCAGTGCCTTGTGAGCAAATAATCTTAGAAAATTAGGACTAAAGTCTAAAGTCCTTACTACGAACTTGCTTACCCATCAATTTAAAATTGACAAACTATTAGTGTAATTTTAAATATAAGCCGGACTTGTGCAAATCCGGCTGAGTTTAATCAATCATCTATGCGCAGTAACTTGCGATAAAAGGGTTGTGAAAAATCGGTCACACGATAACGTTTATAGTTGTCCATAAGTTCAATTAAAAAATTAATAAACTCGAAACTAGCCATCATCAGTTCATAACTTAGGTCAGCATTGCCATCAAACTGGATTCGGCAACGGGTTAAGTCTGAAGGTAAAGTAGCAACATTCCAGGAGGCGACAAAGGGAACATGTTCGCTGGCTTCGATCTTCCGATGTCCCTCCAAGACCCCTTTTTGATAAAGACTGATGGCATAGGGTAAGAAATTGCGCCTAGCGCCCTGAACATAAGGTAAGTAAACACTGGCTTGTTGTTGAGTTGCAGGTTGGAGTTGCTCAATAGACATAGTTAAATATTCCTCAAGTTAGTTAGCAACTGGGGATATTAGTGGATGTTAGTAGTATTCCCCAAAGATGTGCCTAAAGCACATAGCGGGGAGTGGGGGAGTAGTAGTGCCGAGTGCTATTCGTGGGAAACACTGTAATCAAGTAATAACCCGTTTGCTGTAGAGATATTTTTGGTAAGCTAATACGCATTTAACTTGCATATTGTTGATTTTGGAGAAAAAGCGTCAATCCTTCTCCCCTGCTCCTCTGCCCCTCTGCTCCCCTGCTGTCTAAATGTGTAAATTAGGTGTTTAACAGCTTATTAGACATGATGATGCGGTTGCCGGAACCGCTGGAGATTATCTTTCGGGACAACATGAGACAATTCGAGGAGGAAAATCAAATGCCATACATTTTTTCGGCCTACTGAATTGTGCTTCTTTTCGCAACTTTTAGCGTCACAAGATTAAAATTTTATTTATATTTATCGTAGATATTAAGTTTTTTGGCAAGATAGCTAATTCAGTTTAACCGTCGAAGATACTCGGAAAAAGGTCTAACTTCACTATTAAGGAAATTGTCAGATGGGCAATATTTATCAAGATATTTGGGATGCAGACCAGGGGCATAGCGGTATCAAAGCGGTCAAAAAGGGCGACACAATCGATGCTGCAACCAAAGCACAAGGGTATGTGGTAGTTGACGAGAAAAAAAATGTAGGTGAAGACCATAAATTGATCGTCGAAGTCGTAATACCTGCTGCTAAGGAAGAAAGTTATACGCGAGTCGCGACTCTATTTAATAACTACACCCTTGACCAAACAAAACCAGAAATCAACAAACCTGAAGAAGCTAAAGAAGTTCAGGAATTTATTGAAGCCATCTATAAAAGTACACCGATGCAGGTGGCACGGAATTATGTTTCTCAGCAATACCTAGAGCGGGGAGTAAAAGATGAGGAACTGACGGACAACGAGTGGTGGGCAATTTTACAGCGGGTTTGGTTCGAGCAATTTGACAATGGAGTGAACCAAGATCTCAGCGGATTTGAACACGTCCTAGTGGGTGAACAAAAGCAAGGCAAGGTGCAAGGCTACCATTTCTGGTATAAGTATTATCTTGATGAAAACTTTGTGTTTGAAGGCGAACCGTTTGACGACATTGACTTCTTGGGATGGCAAGGCAATGAGGGTGATGAAACGCCGGATGTTGTGACGCTATCTTATAGGTGGCGTGCTTTTGACTACGAGACAAAGAAGTTTCGTCCCCTTATCAAACCGATAGGTGGATTTTGGGTCGGTCCTAGTGCTGAAGGACTTATGGCAATGGGAACAGTGCGGTTTTTAAATGATGTATTCGCACCCAAGAAGGCGGAAATCAATAAAGTCCTTTACAACCTGTCTATGTTCCGTAGCCCGAACGGTCGCAACTTACGGACATTCTATCCTGAATTCGTCGAAATGCTGTAACCCTTAAGACACCATTTATTCCCTCACGCAACTTGTGAGGGGTTATTCTTATTTCCAATTCAGATATTTAACACAGGCAGTTAGCATGAGAAATCGCGCCAAAAATGCCACACTCTCAGTCCAGGCGATCGCAGGTAGTGCTGTGGTGCTGCTGGGGATAAACATCGCAGAAAACGCAGTGAGCGGACTGCTCGGTTTTGCAATTCATCGCATTGACCATACGGAAGGTGAGGAAAAGTGGTTGCCCAATTTTCTGACCTTTGAAGTGCTGGACAAAGGCGAGGAGTATGGACCTAACTACAGCAGTGAAACCAGCCCCATTCAAGAGTTTCTTTGGGGGGATTATACTGTCAAAGAAGAGTACACCTACACGTTCCGGGTGGTAGCAATGTACGGTGAGCCAGGGACACTAAAGCCCAAAGATGCGGTTGAAGTTGAAATCACCACTGAAAGTCAGTTAGACAACACCCATGCCGTCTACTTCAACCGAGGCATTGCCGCATCTCAAGCGTATGCGCGACGGTTTAACAATCAGCACCCGGACAAAGTACCCCGTCGGGAAGCTTATAAATGGCTATCACGAGGACTCGAAGAAGCACTGCTGCGATTTATCGGACTAGCTAAGGGCAATCAATGGAGTTTACGGGCTGCCCTGTATGAATTTGATTATTTACGCATTCATGAAGCATTTCGCATTGCGGCAGACAGTGGAGCCGATGTAAAAATTATCGTCGATTGTATTGCCAATAAAGACAACGATCCAAGAGGTCGGAATCTAGAAGCAATTGCGAAAGCTGGCATCGAGGGTTTAGTGATTCAACGGCAAAACAGCAAGAAAATTGCTCACAACAAATTCATTGTGCTGTTGAAGAATGATCAGCCAGTTGAAGTCTGGACTGGCTCTACGAATATCACAGATGGTGGCATCTTTGGGCAATCAAATGTCGGACATATTGTTCGCGATCCACAAGTTGCAACTGCATACTTTGACTACTGGCAAGTCCTCAGTGAAGACCCAGATATTGATCGCTTGAGAGATTGGACTGAAAAAAATACGCCCATTTTATGTGGACAGTCTACGCCTCCAGCAATCCAACCCATCTTCAGCCCCCGCCATTCTCTAGAAGCATTGAAGTGCTATGCCCAGCTGATGGATCAAGCAAAGCAAAGCGTATTTTTAACCGCAGCATTTGGTGTGACTCAGCAATTGCGGGAAATGTTTGAGAAAGAGAAACCGTATTTGCGCTATCTGCTGCTGGAAAAAAAGGATGCCAAAATTGAGACCATCAATCGAAACTCCTCAAATCGGGTAGTAGCAGGAGCGTATTTGGGTAAGGACGGCTGGGGACAATGGCTGGACGAAAAGTTGACCGGGTTCAATCAGCACGTTCGATTTGTCCATACCAAATATATGCTGATCGATCCTCTAAGCGACGACCCAATCGTAATCACTGGGTCAGCCAATTTTAGCGAAGCTTCCACCAATCAAAACGATGAAAACATGATGGTGATTAGAGGGGAGCAGCGAGTTGCTGATATTTACCTGACCGAGTTTATGCGACTATTTACGCATTTTCGATTTAGAGGCAAAGTTCAAGAGCATGACGAAACGATTCACAAGTCATCACAACCACTACCGAAGAAGCTGTACTTGCGAGACAGTGATAGCTGGGCACGACGGTTTTATGTCAAAGATTCGCCTCGTGAGAAGGAACGACTGTTCTTTAGCTAGGAAAATTTTATCAAAACAGAATTCAGGAGTCAGGAGCCAGAATTCAGAATGAATTTTGTGCGAGTGGCGGATGAATAACCGGCGTTTTTGCACCCCCACTAAATCTGCATATTTAGTGGTCAACAAGACAGTGGCGGGTCTGAATCCCCCACTGATTCATTCTGACTCCTGAATTCTGACTTCTGAATTCTTCTTCAACAAGCCTCAGCAAATACGGTTTCTTAGGAGAGGGTTAGCGGCAATTTATATAGTAGTGACTAAAAACATGAGCAACTCATTGGATAAACTTGACGCGGTTGAAATTAAGGTGACAATCAAACCAGAACAGATTGAAGTTGCAGAAAATTTGCTTGAACTAAAACAAGATGAGTCAGAGAAACGTAAAATTTACTTCTGTGAGGATATTCAAACATTCCGCACAACTAAAAAACTTCAACTATTCGAGCATGGCATTATTTTGCGCCTTCGTAAAAACCAGGACAACCCAGATGATTCTACCGTAAAGCTTCGTCCTGTTTCGTCACAGATTTCTGACCAATGGCGAGGAATAAAAGGGTTCAAAATTGAAGGGGATTGGGTAGGCGATCGCCGAATCGAATCCGCATCTTTCACTACTGAGCAGAATCAAGGTGAAATTGAAGAGGCGTTCCAAGGCGATCGCTTGCTAGACAAACTCTTCTCTAAGCAACAAGAACGTTTTTTAAAGACAAGTGCTGAAATTGAAGTTCACCTTAATAATTTGCAAGTGCTTGGTCCAGTTCAAGCTTTTCGCTGGCAACCAAAGCTTAGTGGCGGTTTGATTTATCCAATTCGTTGTGAGCGTTGGCACATACCTTGCAGACAGCTTCTTGAGTTATCCATTCGAGTTCAGCCAGAGCAAGCACAGGTGGCTCAAGAGCAGTTCATGCAATATCTAAAGCACAATAAGCTTGACTCAACAGGTGTTCAAGAAACTAAAACTCGGCTTGTCTTAGAGTATTTTGCTAATGAACTGCAAGGGCAGAAATACCCCAATTGACCAACGGGCTGAAGCCGAGAAAATAGAAGAGTGTGACCGTTTTGGGGTAGAAAAAGATACGTCACGTCGCTTCTCTACGAGACGCTGCGCGTAGCAAGATCCCCAAAGGGATACGCTCCGAATTTAAAATTCATACCGTTTCTTGATGAAGCTGCAATATATTTTACCCCCCGGCTAACGCCGTCCCCCCTTGGTAAGGGGGGACTACAGGGGGTTCATAAGGCGCATCTTCATACAGAACTGGTATCAAAATTCAAAATTTTTGCATTATTGATCCCCATAAATAAATTTAGTGCCAACAACATCATTTATTTATGGGGTTCTGACTTTTAACTTTTGACTTTTGACTTTTGACTTCCCCGAAGGGGCTGACCTTAGATGCATGGAAGAAGTGACAACGAGTCTTAAAATCACTTACCAACAGCTAATACTAGACCTTCATGGGCTAGTATGGCTTGAGGAAAAGCAGATTTAACATCGACTTGAACCTGGTCAAGAAAATCATCATGGTCATCTGGGTGATGATGAGAAATGGCTAGCCGTTGAACGCCAGCACTCAGAGCTGCATTCACCGCAGTTTGCCAGAGTAAATCAGCAGAATCATGGTTGTGAGAGGTCGGGGGAGTGTAAGTGGCATTGGCAATCAGCAAGTCAACGCCTTGAATGAACTGTAAAATCCGCTCTCGCTCCACTTGATCGGCATTTTGGTGCAAATCTGTGATGTAAGCAACACTATATTCTTGCCAAGTAACTCGGTAGCCAACTGACCGCTGAGTTTGATTAATTAATGCAGTTGTAATGGTGACATCATCTAACTTCACGTCACTTTCTGGAGTCAGATTGTAAAACTGCAATTCTGACTGCATTACCTGTAAAGGGTAAGGAAAGTGTGGCTGGAGCATCTGATCGTACAGGCATTGTTTGATTGAGGCTCCATTTGAGGCAGCTGTGCCGTAAATATGGAAACAATTTTCCCCAATAAATGCAGGAGCAAAAAAGGGAAACCCTTGAATTCGGTTTGATTGGCAATTGGTAAAAAATAAATGGGCTTCTAGTGGCTGTTGCAGTTCTTGCCAAGTTTTACCCAGTATGCGTAAGCCAGTACCACCATCAAAAATCAAGCGTTTCCCAGCTACATGTATTTCTACACAAGCGGTATTACCACCATAACGATTGGTATTGCTACTTGGAGTGGGAATCAAACCTCTTACACCCCAGAATTGCACGATAAATTCACCTGCTGGGCTACTTGGCAGGGTAGATGACTTTTCTCTGATGTAGCTCTGGGAATCCGACAACTCAAAATTTGACATTTTCCTTGAAATTAGACCTTACTGAGCAGGTCATCGTAGTGCCGCACTTCCAACAACCTGTTTTTTTCGTCCACAATGACTACCGTAGGAGAGTAACTTTTTAACTCTTCTGGAGTGAACTGCCCGTAAGTCATTATAATCAAGCGATCGCCAATAATGCCTAGACGTGCCGCACCTCCATTTAGCTCAATTATTCCTGAATGAGCTGGAGCGGGGATCGCATAAGTAATAAAGCGCTGACCGTTGGCACTATTAACTACTTGCACCTGCTCATAAGGTAAAATACCAGCTTTTTCCAAAAGGATTTCATCAATGCTGATACTACCCACGTAGTTGATATTCGCCCCTGTAAGGGTGCAGTTATGAATTTTTGCCAAAAGGAGAGTACGCTGCATTCTGGTTTGGATTTGGTGGCAGTTTTTGCGATCCGTAACAAGCGGAAGTGATTCAAGTGAGGAGTTAGGAGTAAAAAGTGAGGAGTTAGGAGTAAAAAGTGAGGAGTTAGGAGTTAGGAGTGAGGAATAAAAATTCATAACTCTTAACTCTTAACTCTTAACTCCTAACTCTTCACTCTTAACTCTTAACTCCTAACTCCTAACTCCCCTATTATCCTCTATAAGCTTTGACGGATTTTTCTACTAAAGCTGCAACCTTGTCCACATCTTGCCAACCGAGAATTTCAGTCACCTTTTTTTCCAAATTTTTATAACTACGGAAAAATTCGGCAATTTCATCTAAGCGGTGTGGCGCTAGGTCATTCAGGGATTTGACCTGAGTGTAGCGCGGATCTTTGTCAGGAACACAAAGGATTTTTTCATCGCGATCGCCACCGTCAATCATCTCCAAAAAGCCAATCGGTCGCGCAGCAATAACGCAGCCGGGAAAGGTCGGCTCATCAATTATGACCATACCATCTAGGGGATCGCCATCATCAGCCAAAGTATTAGGTACAAACCCGTAGTCATAAGGATATTGTACTGAGGAATAAAGTACTCGGTCTAGAGCAAAAGCTTGTAGTTCCTTGTCGTATTCGTATTTATTTTTACTTTTGCCAGTAATTTCAATCAGAACGTTGATTAGACCCGGTTTCGGTTGGGCAGGAATACGAGATAAGTCCACAAAAAACTCCTCTGATAACGGTGAATCATGGGGGCACTCAGTCAGCTTCGCTCCCCGTGTAGAATTTTAGGGCAATATGGATCTCTTCCCAAGGTATTTGTTCTATGGCATAGGGGACTGGGCAAGAAACTTTCAGCTGTAACCTATTCTCTTGAATTAGCCAAAAAATAGAAAAAGCGTTACGAGCAAACTTCGCAACGCTTTTTCTAAGAGGTATTATGGATATCCTCCGCCTTTAATTGCTGTTAGAGGGATTTCTGTCCTAACTGGAGTTTAGACAACTGAAATCTGGAGTCACACAATCCAGATTTAGCTTATGCTTGACAAACTACACCCACATCTACAGAGATTGTCTCAAAATCAGCGTTCTGCTTTTTTGTAGATATCCTCATGAGGAAATACGACTGGGAAGCTCGATCAATTTTGATTTCCTTGTATGTTTTGGATCAGAGGTTGCTGGTTATTTTGAACATTAGTTGAAGAATAGTGGGCAATCACAAATACGGGTAGGGTAAGAGTCAATAGAGCGATCGCAGTTCCCACAATGTCTGCCAAACGTTGGGAATATGTATCGGCATTGGCAGACTGGCTATTTGAATTCATACAAAATTGAAGTTCTTCGCAACACTGTGTAGGTTTACTCTCTGAGTGAGAGTATTAATGCTATTTTAGCTATTTTTAAACTGTAAAATGTGTAGCATTCTACAATTTAAACCAGTTATACAACTGTCATAGTAGCCTTTTTATACATGGACTTCTTAATACAAAGTTACAAGCAAACAAATCATGTTTTATTTTGTAATTAATATTTTCAGATGTTTCCCTGTATGGTGTAACGGGTTGCATACGCAAAGCAAACTTTGACAGCATCATAAGTTACATCTTTTCGCTGATTAAAGATTAATTAGCAAAACATATTTGTCCAATACTTCATGATTATAACATCTTAAAACGCTTTTGATAAGGTCATTTTACTGGAATTGCTAATTTGTGATACAGAACACAAAACCGCAATTGCACTGATAGATATTCAGTGCTTTTGATTGTTATATGGTAGTTATACACAAAAATATTTGACACCAGAGAATAAATAAGTAGGAATGATTTTTTTAACCAATGATAACTACCGAATAAATACAGATACATTAACTGTATAAGGCAGAATGGATTCAGTGATATCACGAAACAAATATTTAATAATTTCAATTTTGCAATCTGTGTAATATTACAGCCATTTTGTCAATCTATATAAAGGTAGAGTAAAAAAAGTTTTAGAAGCTGGCGTAGACGTGTAGTAGGTTATTACCAAACTTTCCTCATCTCTGAACAAAATACCCAATCCCAATTTCCAGATTCTAAATCCGTATAACTTTTTGGATAAATTAAAATTTAAGACGAAAAATTGGATAACAAATTAATTAGCTAAAAAAACCGCCACTAAATATAATAGGGCGGTCTGGTTAAGCAATCGGAGGGTAATTACAGATTACTCTGCTAATAAATGAAATTGCTGTAACGACGTTTGCACTAAATTGGGCATTGGGAATTGGGCATGGAGAAGAGGCAGAGGGGCGGGGTGCTGCTCTTGCTGGGGGAAAACTCTTCTCCCTAGCTCCCTACTCCCTCATCTCCCTACTCCCTTCCATAAACACTGATTGGTTCCTTGATAAATCGGGTGTAAAGATGCTTAAACGTAGACTTAATTACGCGGGGCATACCAAAATCAATAGGCATTAACTTGTCTGGTAGTCGCCAATCTTCTATTTTTAATAAGTCAGGATTTAAATGCGGAAACTCTATGGCGGCAAGTTCTGGACAAACTCCTAGCCTTTGAGAAGCTGCAACTGTGGGCACTTGTTTAGGAGAAACATTGAGGATTTCTACCATTGCCCGATCTAAGGCAAATATATCTGATGCGGCTGCTAAAATGCCCAGTTGGCGAGGTTCCCCATTGCTGGGGCCATTACCTTCATGACCGATGATACCATCTAATATGGTTAAGTCAGGGTTAATCGCTCTGGCAGTTTCTACTAACATTTCACCAAATCTGTTTGCGTCTTTTCCCGCTTCCATGTGCCACCAAGCTTTCATTTTGCCGGGGACACAACCAAACAGGTTTTTTACGCCCAATGTTAATGTCAACTGGGCATGTGATTTAACTTTCGGTAGGTTAATCACTACGTCTGCTTCCATTGCTTCTTTAGACAGTCGCAGATGGTTAAAATTGTCACTGACGGTTTGGTAACGCTGACCATGAAAATCGATGATAGGAAGATTGAGTTCTTCTAGAATAGGCAGATAGCCATTTGCTATTGCTACGCCCTTAGCACTACCAAAAGCAGGACTATCGCCCAAAAATGGCTTACCGCCAACCTCAATTACCATTTGGGCAACTTCATAAACTAGTTCGGCACGGGTGATACACTCTTTACCAGGACGCGATCCTGTAAGTAGATTCGGTTTGAGTAAAACGCGATCGCCTTTTTTCACAAACGCTGCTATTCCTCCAAAAGGTTGCAGGAGAATCACTAAAGATTCCCGTAAAGCCTCTTGTTCGTAGGATGTAGCCCGAATGAGACTAACAGCTGGTTTTTGAGTCTGCATGGATAGATAGGGGATAGAGGGAGAAATCAATTCAAAATTCAAAATTCAAAATTGAAGAAAAGACTGAACAATAGGTAGCTAAAGCTTCACGCAGGGTCAGGAATGAGGAGGATGAGGGGGACAAGGAGAATACCATGCCCAATGCCCAATGCCCAATGCCCCATAACCTATTATTCTGTTTTGAGCGGTAAGATACCACTCATTTGTTCTAGATTTAACACTGTGGCTAAATCTGTTTCATTCATCAATCCTCGTTCTAAAACAATTTGCCGCAGAGATTTACCAGTTTCTAAAGATTCTTTGGCAACAGCTGCGGCATTTAAATAACCGATATGGGTATTTAGTGCGGTTACTAAAGCTAAACTGCCTTCGGCATAAGCTAAACAACGTTCTTGATTAGCAGTAATTCCGCCAATGCAGCGTTCGGTGAGTACGGCGATGGTATTGCCGAGAATTTCGATACTGTGAATTAGGTTATAGGCAATCAGCGGCATCATCACATTTAGTTCTAATTGTCCGGCTTGTGCGGCTAAAGCGATCGCACTGTCGTAACCCATCACCTGAAAACACACCATTGATGTCATCTCTGCCATGACTGGGTTATATTTCCCTGGCATAATCGAGGAACCGGGTTGCACTGGGGGCAGTTGAATTTCTTTCAAGCCTGTTTTTGGCCCTGAATCCATCAACCGTAAATCATGAGATATTTTGGCTAAATCCTGGGCTAAATTCCGTAAAGCACCGGAAACATTCACAAATGGCGCCATACTCTGCATAGCTGCCATGAGATGGGGTGCAGGTTCTAAAGGAGTATCAATCAATTCTGAAAGAACTTCTACCACACGGGCGCGATACAGAGGATGAGTATTTAATCCTGTTCCGGCTGCACTACCTCCCAAACCCAGCACCATCAAATCTCCTGAAGCTGTATAAATCCGGTTTTGATGTTCTGTAAGAATTTGCGCCCAAGCCCGAAAATTCTCACCCAAACGTACAGGTACAGCGTCTTGTAAGTGGGTTCTGCCAGATTTGACGATATCTTGAAATTCTACAGCTTTTTTTTCTAAAGATGCGATCGCACCATCTATTGCTGGGTGTAATGTTTTAGATAATGCCAATAAACCACCAATGCGAATTGCAGTAGGAATCACATCATTGGTAGACTGCCCATAATTAACGTGATCGTTGGGACTAACACGTTTGTAATTGCCCTTTTCTTCACCAAGAATTTCTAAGGCGCGATTTGCGAGAACTTCGTTGACATTCATGTGGTGGGATGTTCCAGCACCCGCTTGATAAACATCCACAACAAATTGATCGCGGAACTTCCCAGCTAAGATTTCATCAGTTGCTTGCACAATCGCCTGACTAATATCTTGAGGAATGCAATTTAGTTCTCCATTCACAATTGCTGTAGCTTTTTTAATTATCAATCCAGCATCTACGTAAGTAGGCAAAGGCTTGATGCCACTAATAGGGAAGTTTTCGATCGCCCGTAGCGTTTGAATACCGTAATAAACGCTACTAGCAATTTGGCGATCGCCCATCGAATCGCGTTCGATGCGGAATTCTGAGTCTGTGTATTGAGTCATAGTATTAGTATTGTTTTAAAAGAGCTTCAGAAAACAGATTTTCCCACGCTTAGGGAGAAAGTGGGGAGACAAAGAGAAGTTGTAGTAAGTTTGTCCCCTCCGCCCTCTTCCTGATAACAGGGCAACTAAATTTATTTATCGGGATTATTAATTTTGAATTTTGAATTTTGAATTCGGAGCGAAGCGACGTGACTCTACCCAACTGGATTACCTTCTCTCGCCTTCTGGGTGTACCATTTCTACTTTATGGCTTGTACAATCCCACAGCACAAGCTAGATGGATATGTTTAGCGATTTTTATCGTTGCGGCGTTAACTGATTGGTTAGATGGCTATTTGGCGCGAAAACTCAACCAAATTAGTGACTTGGGTAAGTTTCTCGATCCCTTAGTAGATAAATTTCTGGTACTTGCGCCATTGATGGTTTTTATTGAACTAGGAAAAGTGCCGGCTTGGGGAGTGTTTTTGATTTTAGCGCGGGAATTAGCGATCGCTGGTTGGCGGGTAAATCAAACAACGATTACCGGGGCAAATATTTGGGGTAAACTCAAAACTGTTAGTCAAATAGTCGCGATCGCACTTTTAATTGCACCCTTACCTGAAGTGTGGCAAATCCCATCTTTGATTGCTTTTTGGATTTCTGTCGCCTTGACCTTAATCTCTGGGGGTATTTACCTCATACCGCAAAAAGCTAGCACTGCTGATTAAAAATATCTACTGTATCATCGTTATAAGTTTGAGATTTTCCTAGATAATCATGACAAAATATTTGTAGCTGCTCAGAAATTTCTAACAGTGCCCAAGAAAATCCGGGAACTAAAAGCAATGCTCCTAAAAGCTGGATTCACTTATAGAAGCGGCAAAGGCAGTCATACAGTATAGAGCCATCCTTTGCTACTTTACAGCCTCACTTTGTCTGGCAAAGATGGAGCAAATGCAGATCGTTACCAGGAAAAAGATGTTAGAAATGCGCTCATATAAATAAGACAACTGGAAGAAGAAGAAGACAAAGGAGAACAAGAATAAAAACACAATATAGTATTGTAATTCAGTGGTCTGATGAAGATAAAAAGTACGTTGTCAGCCTACCTGAGTTTGGCCCCTATGCACACACTCATGGAAATACCTACGCAGATGCTCTCAATAATGGTGAGGAAGTGCTGGAACTTTTGATTGAAGATTACCAAGCACAAGAAAAAGCGCTGCCAAAACCTTTGACTACGAACTTTTCCTTTCAGTTTATGTCATCCTCATCGTAATTAAAAGTTGGAGTTCTGTTGTTTGATAGTTACAGTAGACCAACACTTCGCAGAGTGGACAAACAAAAGCTGCTTGTAGGGTTAAAATTGCTATCTACAATTAAGTCCTACCCAATGACGGCAGTTGCTCCACTTGGGGAGACCCCTTCTCTACGAGACGCTCCGCGTTCGCGTAGCGTTCCGTTCGTGCAGCGTCTCCAAGAGTTGGAAAGGCGCTAGCCTCTCCCTTTGGGAGAAGACCGCACTGCCTCCCCAATGCCAATTCCTAAAAATTATAGCTAGGTAATCCAGTAACATCAGTTTGGAGAGCAAACAAATCACCTGAGTAGAAACTTTTATCAATCTCGGCTTGGCTGAGTCCAACTGAACCAGTGGTGATATAGAGTGTTTGCAAATCTTCGCCACCAAAAGTGCAACTCGTTACGAGTGGAAGAGGTAGATTAATCCGCAATATCTCTTCACCCTTGGGATTGAAACGAATCACACACCAACCATTCCACATAGCTGACCAAATATTTCCTTGACTATCTATCGTCAAGCCATCTGGGTAGAAAGATTCATGAGTTAAATCAACAAAAATCCGGCGATTAGTAATGCTACCTGTTACTGAATCAAAGTCATAAGCATATATTTTTTGTTGAGGAGAATCACTCAAGTAAAACGTTTTTTGATCGGGACTCCACCCCAGACCATTAGAGATAGTCAATCCCATTTCCATCACATGTAATGAGCCATCAGCATCATAACGATAGAGACTAGCGTGGGGTTTTTCTAAAGAACACATTGAACCGATCCAAAAGCGACCTTGAGGGTCACATTTACCATCATTGAGACGGTTATCTGGCAGATTTCCTTCAATTTCCAAAATGGGAGTAACTTCACCTGTTTGGGTGTTGAGGAATGCCAAGTGATGACGCAGTGCCATAATTAATCTATTTTTACCTGCTGTTGCGATCGCGCCTACCACATCTCCCACATCAAAAAATAAGTCTTTCTCTGTATCAGGATTGAACTGATGTACCCGATGGTTGTAGATATCAACCCAGTAAATTAGGTTTTGGGTAGAGTCCCAGATAGGGCCTTCACCCAAACGGGCGCGAGACTTTAGAACATTCTGGAGTGGATATTGCAAAACCTGGCTCATTTTATCAACCAATAACAGTATTTACAGAAACTAGTTTGAGTGGCTTTGAGGTAATTATAAAAAAAGCTTGTCTGAACTAATGAGAAAACAGGACTGACGCAAAATAATGAAAAAACGAACCGCATTCGCGTTAGCGTCTCCCCTTGGGAGAAGGACGCAAAGGACACAAAGGAATAAAAGTTTCAGAGAGTTATTGCGTAAGTCCTAAAAATTTTCATTCCTGTTCCAGTAAAAACTAAAGACGTGATAAATAGCGTCTTTCCCAGGTAGAATAAAATATTTTTGATTTTGACTTTGACCAAACCTTTACTAGACTCAGTGCCTCGGCTTAGAGTGCTGAGTAAGAAGGAGAGTACTCAGTACTTTCGCACTTGGGTTTTTGCCCCGCCCCTTGTGGGCGGTCTTTCAACTCAGAACTTAGCACTCGGAACTCAGCACTCTTCATCGCAATCCGTTAACTTAAAATTAGTCGGTTAGGATTCCCCTTATGTACCAAACAGACCCACCTCGTCCTGCAAAAGAAACCCTACCCACCATGTACGATCTTCCTAGTGAATACCTGGAGGACTCTGGTTTGCCTGACGAATTTCATATTTTGCAACCCCGACTTTTAGGCGATACCTTCTCCCCCCCCAAATATCCATTAGATCAGGTATTGGTTGGCACTGACTTAAATATTTATTATGACCTTCGCCATCCACTCTGGTATAAACGCCCAGATTGGTTTGCAGTGGTGGGAGTTTCCCGCCTTTATGAACAGCGAGATTTACGTTTAAGTTATGTAATTTGGCAAGAAGGGGTTGCGCCTTTTGTGATGGTAGAACTTTTGTCTCCGGGGACAGAAAAAGAAGATTTGGGACAAACTCTCAGAGAAGTTAACCAACCACCAACCAAATGGCAAGTTTATGAACGAATTTTGCGAGTTCCTTACTACATTGTGTTCGACCGCTACACTGATAAGCTACAAGCATTTCAACTAGTTGCAGATAGTTACCACGAAATAGATGTAACTACTTCTAGGGTCTGGATGCCAGGAATACAATTAGGTTTGGGACTTTGGCAAGGCGCTTATGAAGGTATCGAACGCTTGTGGTTACGTTGGTACGATGAAAGGGGAAATTGGATTTCTACGCAGCTAGAACAAGAAAGGCGACGGGCTAATCAAGAAAAACAACGTGCTGATAAATTAGCGACGAAGTTGCGGCAATTGGGCATTAACCCTGATGAAGGGTAATAGTGCGTAGGTACGTCAGCCTAGCTCTTGAGAATGCAGCAGTTGTATTATTTCCTGACGTACCCGACAAATTGGGTATTTTTAAAATTGCAAGTCCCTAAAGCTCAAATTCCCGGCTTCTCTAATAAGTCGGGAATGCAGTTGTTAATAATTACGAATTACGTTAGTGAGTCAGACGCTCCTACGTCACTAACGAACGCTTCTCAAGGAGACGCTCTTGCTAGCTTGCTTCCCCGTAGGGGTACGCTATCGAGCGTCATTACGAATTATGAATTATTTAAAATCTCCTCATCTACAGAAAAATCAACATCAGCTTTGTCTTTTGCATTAGCCAAATAATCATTTTCCAGAGAGTCTTGTAAACCAGAAATCAAATCATATTCAGGATGCCAGTTTAATTCTGTTTGCGCTTTATTCACCGAAGCAAAGAAATGCTGCACCCGCATCGGAAAAGCTTTGCGTTTGCCGAAATCAAACTTTTTCGGGTCGTAGTGGACGATTTTTACAGCATCGGGGGATTTACCAGCCGCAACAGCGCTAGCACGGGCTAAACCATCAAAAGTGACAAAGCGATCGCCAGAGATATTATAAATTTGCCCTATAGCTTGTTTATTGCCCAAAATCTGAGTCAAAGCTTTTGCCAAGTCTTTAACATGACCCAGTTGAGTGATATGTAAGCCATTTCCGGGGATAGGAATGGGGCGATCGCGCACAATTCTATCAAAAAACCAGCCTTCCAACTCATTATAATTACGAGGCCCGTAAATATAGGTAGGACGAATAGAAGTGAATGGTAATCCCAATTGAGTCAGGTAAGCTTCTGTTTCATGTTTACCCTTATGGCGACTTTTGGCATCTACTGCATCGCCTTCTATGTGGGGCAATTGATCAGATTTGAGATATACCCCCGCAGAACTCATATACACAAAATGTTGCACTCGGTCTTGAAAAATTTCTGCTAGTGGTTGAGTATCAGTAAGTTCCCGCCCGTTATTGTCAAAAATGACATCAAAGTTTTCTTGGGATAATTTTGCTTTTAATTGAGTAGCATCAGTGCGATCGCCTATAATTTGTCCTACTCCCTGTAAAGAAGGTGCTGGCCGATTCCCACGATTGAACAGCACCACCTCGTGTCCTTGTTCCACTAGTAGTTGAGTCAAATAGACACCAATGAACCGAGTACCACCCATAATCAGAATTCGCATAAATTCACCCTTTCTATATCGAGTTGTCATCAAGGGAGTAGGGACTGGGGACTAGAGAAACAAAAAGGACAAGGAGAATAACCCATGCCCAATGCCCAATCCCCAATGCCCAATCTGAGATTATCAGGTTGCAGCATCCATCTGGAACCTCTAAGGGAAGATTCCGTCTTATGTGCTAATCTGGGGCGCTTCCCGTTAATCAATCACAAGGGGAAACTTTTCAGTTAACGTCATCAAGTTAGCCTTTGTATTTTCCACTTATTCAAGTTAGCTGTGCCCTTGAAATATGCTCTAGTTCATGAGTGGCTGACACCCAAAGCCACAGGTGGTTCAGAACTCGTTGTCCGAGAAATTTTGAATCACATTGATGCTGATTTGTATGCTCTCATCGATTTTGAATCCAGCAATAGAGAAAGTTATTTATATAAGCGTCAAATTGGCAAGACGTTTCTCCAGAACTTTCCTTATGCTCGTAACGGTATACAAAAATACTTTCCTTTGTGGCCCTTGGCAATTGAACAACTTGATTTGCGGCACTATGATGTCATTCTGTCTTCATCCCATGCTGTTGCCAAAGGAATCCTTACCACTCCCGAACAGATGCATATTTGCTACTGTCACAGCCCGATGCGCTATGCCTGGGACTTGACCTTTGATTATCTGCGCCACAGCAAACTGGGTAATGGTTTACCTGGATGGGTGACGCGATATTTATTACATCGTTTGCGCCAGTGGGATGTATTGAGTGCCAATCGCGTTGATTATTTCATTGCCAACTCGCAACATACAGCTCGGCGGATTTGGCGTTGCTATCGGCGAGAAGCAACAGTCATTTATCCACCAGTGAATATTGCGGAATTTCCGTTTCTGTCTGAGAAAGAGGATTTTTACCTGACAGTTTCCCGATTAGTGAGTTACAAGCAAATATCGTTGATTGTCAAGGCTTTTAATCAACTAAAACGACCATTAGTAGTCATTGGTACAGGAGATGAAATGAACAAGATTCGCGAGATGGCAAACTCAAATATCCAAATACTGGGATGGCAACCCGATAATGTGGTAAAAAAATATATGTCTAGGGCTAAGGCGTTTGTGTATGCAGCTTGTGAAGATTTTGGTATTGCCCTAGTGGAAGCACAAGCCTGTGGCACGCCAGTAATTGCTTATGGTGCAGGGGGTGCTTTAGAAACAGTGCGAGATATTAGCTCTTGTGCGGATACAGGGACAGGTATATTTTTCAGGACGCAAACAGAGGCGGCCTTGGTGGAGGCAGTAGAAAAGTTTGAAATGTGTGAGGGTTCGTTCAATTCTGAGTATATGCGATCGCACGCCGCGCAGTTCTCACCGCAAATCTTTGCAGATCGTTATCTAGATTTTGTAAACAAGTGCAACGAAAAAAGACTGTTTTTGCAATGATGGTCTTAGTTAACGTCTTATTTTTTTAGGCTTTTGGCAATTTCCCCCAGAAGCATCTCATTTTGGCTTTAATATTGGGACTATGTGTGGTGTGGATTATTAAGGAGTATGATGACTGCCCAGAGCTCACTCCTCTCCGGCAAGCGAGGCGTACGGCAAGACACTAGAGCGTCTACGCGTTTCTTAAAACGTGGTCAAAAAACAAAGACGCCAAAAGTTAAGCCCAAAGGTTTATCTTTTCAGGGTTTAAACGGAGAGTTTGTCAAACGACTGTTCGATATAGTGTTTTCGCTGTCAGTATTAATTTTGTTCTTCCCCGTCTACTTAATTTTGACCTTGCTGATTGCCTTGAGCTCAGAAGGGCCAATTTTTTATGTCCAGGAACGGGTAGGGAAAAATTACAAAGCGTTTAATTGTATTAAATTCCGAACAATGGTAAGCAATGCAGACGAAATCCTCATGCAAATGATGGAAACATCGCCCGAATTGCGACAAGAATTTGAGAGCAGTTTTAAGCTGAAACAAGACCCCCGAATTACCAAAATTGGTCGATTTTTGCGAATTACTAGCTTAGACGAATTTCCCCAGTTCTGGAACGTTTTAAAAGGGGACATGAGTGTAGTCGGCCCCCGACCTCTAGTAGCAGAAGAACTGCCAAAATACGGTTATCACATTGATGAGATTTTAACAATCCGTCCAGGAATTACTGGTTTGTGGCAGGTATCTGGGCGTAATGACATTCCCTACCCTCGGAGAGTTCAAATAGACCTGCATTATGTCAAATTTAGGAATTTCTGGCTTGATTTATGGATCATCTTGAAAACTGTTGATGTGGTAATTCTACCCAAAAATAACGGCGCATACTGAGTAACTACTTAGGGTGGATTCTGTGGGGCAATTAATGCCCCTAAGTACCAATTCTCCCCGAAAGCTAAAGGATTGCTCATCTTTAGTTTTTATAATCTGTGCTTTTTACTTAACTAAGACTTCTGTGACGTGTGGATCTTTGGCTCTTTTGCCTTGATTCGCATTTTTGCCAGAAATCTATCTAATTTAAAATACTTATTTTATTAAGTCTTCACAAAACCAGAGATATATGAAGCTTTGACAAAAAAACAACATACATAAAAATACTCTTGATCTGGTAAAAAAGAAAATATACATAATTAAACAATCTTAAGCTATCTCAGGTTGGACTTACGTGTTAAATTACTTTTTATTAAGTATATTTATTTACGGAAAAAGTCTTATAAAAACAAGAACTCGTAGGTTTCCCATTAGGCAATTCAGCAATTAGTTGCTAGGTTGTATCAGATTGGCTGTAACTTTTTAATCAAAGACAATAAGGATAATTGAGCATGACGCAACAGAAGCGAGCGTTGATTACTGGTATTACTGGACAAGATGGTTCATATTTAAGTGAGTTTTTGTTAGAACAAGGTTATGAGGTTCATGGCATCATTCGCCGGACTTCTACCTTTAACACAGACCGCATCGATCACATTTACGAAGACCCCCACAAAGAGGGAGTGCGGTTGTTTCTTCACTACGGTGACTTGACAGACGGTACAACGTTGCGGCGTATTTTAGAAGAAGTAAAGCCAGTAGAGATTTACAACCTCGGCGCTCAATCCCATGTCAGAGTCAGCTTTGATTCACCAGAATACACAGTGGATGCTGTAGGAATGGGGACATTGCGTCTCTTGGAAGCAATTCGAGACTACCAGCATCGTACCGGAATTCAGGTGCGATTTTACCAGGCGGGTTCTTCAGAAATGTACGGTTTAGTACAAGCAATACCTCAAACTGAGACAACGCCCTTTTATCCCCGCAGTCCCTATGCCTGTGCGAAAGTTTACGCTCACTGGCAAACTGTAAATTATCGTGAATCTTATAATTTATTTGCTTGTAATGGCATACTTTTTAACCACGAGTCACCACGGCGGGGTGAAACCTTTGTAACCCGCAAAATTACTAGAGCCGTGGCTGGTATTGTTGCTGGTAAGCAGAAAAAGATTTATATGGGTAATCTAGATGCCAAGCGAGATTGGGGCTATGCGAAGGATTACGTGAAAGCAATGTGGTTGATGTTGCAGAAAGACCAGCCAGACGATTACGTAATTTCTACTGGTGAAACCCACTCGGTGCGCGAGTTTTTGGAACTGGCATTTAGTTATGTGAATCTTAATTGGCAAGATTATGTAGAGTTTGATGAGCGTTACCTGCGTCCATCTGAAGTAGAGTTATTAATTGGCGATTCTACCAAAGCACGGCAGAACTTGGGCTGGACACCATCAGTAACCTTTAAAGAACTAGTTTCGCTAATGGTAGAAGCAGACTTACAAGCATTGGGTCACACTTCACCCAATGGAAATGGTTCACAATTTCCAGATGATATTGCGACTATTCGTCAAACACTGGGCGCTTTGCACTTCTGATTCGCATCACAGAGGATAAAATATGACCGCCTTAGTATTAAAAAATAAACGGATTCTCGTCACTGGTGGGTCGGGGTTTCTAGGTCGTCAGGTGATCGATCAACTGTGTAAAGCAGGAGCCGATCGTGAGAAAATTACAATACCGCGATCGCACGATTCTGATTTGCGTGTTTGGGAAAATAGCCAACGTGCAGTTGACCAGCAAGACATAATCATCCATCTAGCAGCTCATGTCGGTGGTATCGGTTTAAACCGCGAAAAACCCGCAGAGTTGTTCTACGATAACTTGATTATGGGAACCCAGCTAATTCACGCTGCTTACCAAGCTGGAGTAGAAAAATTTGTTTGTGTTGGCACAATCTGTGCCTATCCTAAATTTACTCCAGTGCCATTCAAAGAAGACGATCTTTGGAATGGCTACCCAGAGGAAACCAACGCTCCTTACGGAATTGCAAAAAAAGCGCTTTTAGTTCAATTGCAATCTTACCGTCAGCAGTACGGTTTTAATGGGATTTACCTACTGCCAGTAAATTTATATGGCCCAGAAGATAACTTTGATCCTGGAAGTTCCCACGTCATTCCAGCATTAGTTCGCAAAGTTCACGAAGCCCAAATTAATGCAGAAAAGCAACTTGCAGTTTGGGGTGATGGCAGTCCTACCCGTGAGTTTCTGTATTCAGAAGATGCAGCGCGGGGGATTGTGATGGGGACTCAATTCTATAACGAATCGGAACCAGTTAACTTGGGAACCGGTTATGAAATCTCCATCCTTGATTTAGTAACTCTAATCTGCGAATTGATGGAGTTCAAGGGGGAAATTGTATGGCAAACTGATAAGCCTAATGGTCAACCCCGCCGCTGTTTAGATACTGAACGGGCAAAGCAAGCCTTTAATTTCACGGCTCAAGTGAGCTTTGAGGAAGGGCTAAAGAATACCATTGAGTGGTATCGTCAACACGGTGCATAACAATGTTTTGGTGAATTTAACGTGATACAAGCTGGGCGATGCCCAGCTTATTTTTTTGACTATATTTTATGGACAAAGTTAATCATCAACTAAATAAAGTAGAACTGCGCCGCACTCTACTCAAAAAACGTCAATCAATGTCCGTTGGAGAATGGAGAGAAAAAAGCGATCGCTTATGCTCTCATTTACAAAACTCTACTTTGTTTACCCAAGCAAAAACAATACTTGCTTATTTCAGTTTTCGCCAAGAACCTGACCTCAGTCCCCTATTTACAGATACCAAATACCGTTGGGGATTTTCTCGCTGCGTTAATAAATCCTTATGTTGGCATATTTGGACACCTAGCGATTTTATCCAAAGCGGCGCTTATGGGATTAATGAACCACACCCCGACGCTCCAATTTTAGATGCTGCTGAAGTAGATTTGATTCTTGTCCCCAGTGTAGCTTGCGACTATCAAGGATATCGTTTGGGTTATGGCGGCGGATATTATGATCGCTTGCTCAGTTTACCGCAGTGGCAGACAAAGCCGACTATCGGAATTGTCTTTGATTTTGCCTATTTGCCTCAAATACCTATTGAGCTTTGGGATAAACCACTACAAGCTATTTGTACCGAAACCGGATTGACTCGAAAAGGTTGAAGGATTCAGGATAATGAAGACATCTCATAAAATGTTTTATGACTAATGCAACGTCATCTACCACTGAGCAAGAAGCAATAATCGACGAGATTATCGCAAGTAGTCTCCAAGCTCAACAAAAAACAGGTCCAGACCTCCGCCAAATTCATAGCAAAAGTCATGGACTCCTTTGGGGAGAGTTTATTATTGAACCCAATCTTCCTGAAGACCTGAGAGTAGGTTTGTTCAAAACGCCTCAAACCTATCCTGCGTGGATTCGTTTCTCTAGTGGTGGTTCACCTGAAAAACGTGGTAAATTTCACTCCGATAGCCAGCCTGATGTTCGCGGTATCGCCATCAAGGTGATGAATGTGGACGGGCAAAAAGTGCTGGATGATGAAGAAAAAACTCAAGATTTTATACTCAACAATTATCCTACTTTTTTGGCCAAAGACGTTCGTGATTACGCTGATCTTTCAAAAGCAGGTAGTGGACAACTCAGCCCAGAACGGATGCAGGAACTTGCTTACGTCTTTGCTATCTTGCAAAAAATTGGTAGTCAGAAGGTAGGAAATCCGCTTTTGATTCAATATTGGAGTATGGCTCCGTTTAAATTTGGTGAGCGGATTGTAAAATTATCTGTCAAATCTCAACAGCCTGAACAACCACCAGAAACACTTCCAGAATCAGAAAATTACCTTCGAGAAACGCTGGTAAAATATTTGACTGAAGAAGGTCGAGAAGCGTCTTTTGACTTTTTAATTCAGTTTTATGTAGATGACGACAAAACATCGATTGAAGACCACGTTCAGGAATGGCAAGAAGCAGATTCACCATTTATTAAAGTTGCAACTGTCCGTATTCCCAGTCAGAAATTTGACTTTGAAGAACGCAAACGCTTAGATGAGGGTATATTGTTTTCCCCTTGGCATACACTGCTAGACCATGAGCCTGTTGGAAGTGTAAATCTCTCTCGTAAGAGGCTTTACAGCGAACTTGCAAAGTATCGGCGAGAACAAATTGCCCAACGTTCGCGGGAACCACAACCTTATGTAGCGGTTGAAGATTAACCACTGTAATTTGATTTAAAATTGTAGGATAAACCTTGGAAAGCTATCTGTATGTACAGCATCTCAGTGTATAGCAATAATATCTGATTAGTAAAAATTCAAATACCCAGATTCCCGACTTTTCTAATAAGTCAGGAATCTTGTTTTTAACGAATGATTTTAGGACTGTTGTAGATAGTCTTTATGAGGCTAATAGCTAAAAAACTTAGATAAATCTTTAATTTCTACAACACAATGCCTTTTATACATTGAAGAAAAACTATGAAGAAAGATAGTGAATTAACTAAAAAACTGAATAAAATATGGATTGAATCCGCAGATAAAGAATCTGTTATTAAGTTCCTGAGATTGAGTAATTATTCAAAAGCCGAATCAATTAAAATTTTAAAAAATACTTTGATTATTTCTTATTCTGAGGCACAAGATATTCTTCACAATAGTCAAACATGGAGTGATGTCAAAGAAGTTGATGCAAAAATAATGAACGACTTCTTTGATGTACTGGAAAAATTAGGGAGTTCAGAAAGTGAAGAGAATTAATTATATTAATATGTGAATAAATTTAATAACAGAATTAGGTGAATTGCTTTAACCAGATTTTTGATGATAGGTTAGAATAAAATTAACCAAATTTTCAAGTAAAGCCATGTCTGACTCAGTTCAGTATGTCACTAACGCAGAGGGAAAAAAAGTTGGAGTTCTGTTAGATTTAGAAACTTTCCAACAGCTAACTAACTTATCTGTAGATTCAGAATTATTGATTGGTTTAAATATTGATGAGTTGCAAGCTTTGGCAGAAAGTTATTTATCTCCCAAAGCTCAGATACAGTTACAGGAATTATTAGTTAAAAATTCTGAGAATGATTTGTCAGATGATGAAACTGAAACCTTAGACAGATTCTTGGCACAGGTTGACCAATTAAATATTCTTAAAACTAGAGCTAGATATACCTTAAATACTTTTCAAAATAAATAGCAACTAGCGTGAGTGTCTATATTCCTGTTGAATTAAAAAAGGAAATTCGTAATTATTTTGCTGATTGTTGTGCTTACTGTCGCACTGCTGAAGCTTTAACAGTCACTACTTTTGAATTTGAGCATATCATTCCCTTATCTGCTGGTGGGGAAACTGTATTTGAAAACCTTTGTTTGGCTTGTCCTTCTTGTAATCGTTATAAAGCAACTCGTCAAACAGCAATTGACCCTAATACTCAGGATGAGGTTAAATTATTTAATCCACAACAGCAACTGTGGGCAGACCATTTTGCTTGGAATGATGATGCTACAGAAATTGTCGGAATTACATCTGTAGGAAGATCAACAATTTTGGCTTTAAAAATGAATCGTCTGCAATTAACTCGTGTGCGGAAAATGTGGGTCAAAATGGGTGAGCATCCACCCAAGATTTTACCTTAGTCCTAACCTCTTGTTGCTTGTGGTGAGACATAATTTAATTTTAATAAAAGATAATTTACCTTATTAATCAAATGCTGAACTCCAAAAAATCACGATCGCAGATTCTGCTAATGTATGCGCTATTGGGAGCGATCGCACTGTTGATGCTCTTTCCTTTACTATGGTTAATTAGTACAGCCCTGAAATCGCCGACGGAAAATATTTTTCAGTCACCGCCACAGTTGCTACCCAGTCAGCCAACACTAAATAACTTCTCTAGTGTGTGGAACTCTCTACCTTTTGGACAATACCTGTATAACAGTACCTTGGTGTCAGTGCTGACTGTGGGCTTAAACCTGCTGTTTTGCGCCTTGGCTGCCTATCCGTTGGCAAGATTGTCATTTGTGGGGCGAGACTGGATTTTTGTAG
>CAXUOL010000020.1:0-24819 GCA_964252435.1 uncultured Nostoc sp. | reverse complement strand
TCCTCTAAGTTGTGATAAATGGAATTTATCCAATAGAATATTGTACACTTCCAGATTCTAGAGTTAAGTTTAATTAAAATATCACTAATTATTTCTAGCAATGAAAATTAGAACTATTACAACAGGTATATCAATTCAATCTCTACAATATCAAGAAAAAATTAAGCAAGCTGCTGAATTTAATCAGCAGGTGCAGATTTTGTTTGAAAAACAAGGATATGAAGTCCAAACAACCAGAATTGCTACTAATAGCTGGGAAGAATATCTGCAAGACTTGTCTAAAATCGAAATTATCAATGAAATCCAAGCTCTAGAACAACTTTGTCAAACTTTGAATATCAGCTTTTTCAATATTGGTTATGCCAGCAAATCTGAAACTATAGATATAATTCCAGATATCAATAAAAATACATCAATTATTTATTGCTCTAGCAAAATTGGGGATAGGGAAAACGGTATAATTTTTGAGAATGCTAAAGAATCTGCCAAAGCTATTAAACGTATTTCCCAAGAAAGTGAAAATGGCTATGGTAACTTTCATTTTTGTGCATGGGCAAACTGCCAGCCAGATATCCCATTTTTTCCTACGGCATACCATACAGGCAATACATCTTTTGCTATAGGTTTAGAGTTAGGCGATTTGGTAATGCAAGCATTTTCACAAGCTAACAATATTCCTACAGCAGAGCAAAACCTGCAATTACTTTTAGAATTAGAATTAAATAAAATCGCAGTTATTGCTGAAAAAATCTCCGATAAATTTGCCGTTATCTATAGAGGAATTGATACATCTCTAGCTCCATCTTTAGATAAAGAAAATAGTATCGCTTTTGCTTATGAAAAATTGATGAATGGCAAGTTTGGTCATTCAGGAACTCTCGCAATTTCTGGGATGCTGACTCGCGTCTTGAAAAATGTATCAGTAAAAATCTGTGGTTATTCTGGACTGATGCTTCCAGTTTGTGAAGATGTTGGACTAGCTACCAGAGCTAATGAGCAAACATATAATATTACAAATTTATTATTATATTCAGCAGTTTGTGGCTGTGGACTGGATACAGTTCCGATTCCAGGTGATATCACAATAGAAAAAATTACAGCTTTATTAATTGATATGGCAACTTTAGCCATCAAGTTAGATAAACCACTCTCAGCACGATTATTTCCAATTCCAAATAAAAAAGCTGGGGAAATGACTACATTCAATTCCCCATATCTCGTCGATTGTAAAATATTTACGGTTGACTAAAATTATTCTGAAAGCAAGCTGGGAGAAGTTAGCACAAAAACATCTCTACTTCCTTGAGCATCAATCTGTGGTTTGATAGAAGTGGTAAAGTGGAAAAAATCATGATCGTTGACTAATAAGAGTTCTCCCGGATTTAGAACTTTGCTAAACACAGGCTTTTCTTTTTTGTCAGTATATAGATGTGTTTCTCCACCTTGAATATTATCTCTATCTACTGAAAATATACCAATAAAATCAGTACCATCTTGATGGATACCTTCAGGTGCTGGATTACCCAAATTATCTGCCGAACAAATAGTTCTAATTTGATGAACTCCGATTTCAGCTTCAGGATGAAGTTTACAAGAATCACTAAATGCTAAGACAAGATTCTTAAAAATATCAAGTTCTATAAGTGCATCTTCTAATTCTGCAAACTCTCTTTTTATGTCACCCACTAATGGATTATACTCTTTACTTTGAAAGAGGTAGCCATGAGGTAATTTGATTAATTGATTTCCAGAAACTGTGAATCGAGATAATCTTCTGGAACGATAAGTACCTTTGATATAAGGGTCAATAGGCATATTACTAAAAAATGGCTTGAAACCTTCTGGATTGATTGAAGTTACTTTTCTTAGAGTAAACAGAAAAGCATATTCTAATTCCGTTGATGTCCACACTTCTTGCATAGGATTTACCTCCTTGCACGTTGAAATTCTCCCGGATTTGTTTGGGAGGCTTACAATACTTAGTATATGCTACTTTTTATTACTATGTTGTCAATTTAACTACAAAAGTTGACAATCCATGATATAGAAAGTTACTCAAATTCTGTCACAGGGCGGAGTCGCTGCTGAAAAGATTTGCACGTAGGGTTCGGTGGGCAAAAAATCAACGTATATTTACAAGCAGCAACCAGGTTCCATAATGATAGATTGGCTTTACAAGTACCCGCCTTTGTATCCGGGTATTCTGCTAAAACGCTACAAGCGGTTTTTTGCTGACGTTCAACTTACTTCTGGCGAAATAGTGACAGCACACTGTCCGAATACAGGGCCAATGACTGGAGTATCGACACCTCTAAGTGCGGTACAGCTTTCCAAAAGCGATAATCTTAACCGCAAATTGGCTTACACTCTAGAACTAATTCAGGTACATGACAATGAGCCGACTTGGGTAGGCATAAATACTTTTTTGCCCAATCGGGTGGTAAAGCTAGCTTTGGCGAAACATCTTTTTCCAGAATTGGGCAACTATAGCCAAATCAAGGGCGAGGTGGTTTATGGGCTAGATAAAAAAAGTCGAGTGGATTTTTTCTTGACAGGGAGTGATGAGGAACGCCCGATTTATTTAGAAGTGAAAAATACAACTTTGTCTGAGGGGAGATTAGCCCTATTTCCTGACACGGAGACTATAAGAGGGCAAAAGCACTTGCGAGAACTGATAGCGCTGTTACCTTTGACTCGTGCGGTGATGCTTTACTTTATCAATCGCGGTGATTGTATCGAGTTCTCCCCTGGCGATCGCACAGATCCTATATATGGTAAATTATTGCGGGATGCGATCGCTCTCGGTTTAGAAGTTTTACCTTGCCGTTTTGACATTTCCCCCGAAGGTATCCGTTATTTGGGTTTAGCAAAACTAAAAATTTAATTGCATCTAATTAAGAGAAACTAGTGCAATGTCTAAGCTAGTAATGAAAAGTTTGTAGTAAGCACTTTAGTGCTTAGAAAATTAAGGACTAAAGTCCTTACTTACGAACTTGATTACCCATCAATTTAAACTTGACAGACTACTAGTGGTCTATCGCAAAAGTTTTGAGAGGTGAATCAGTTTTAAATTTCTCTTCTTTACCTCTTAACTTTGCGCTCTTTGCGTCCTTCTCCCAAGGGGAGACGCTAACGCGTAGCTTGCTTCTCCGTAGGAGTATGCGGTTCGTTTTCTTAACCCAGTAGAATTAATGCGATAGACCACTAGCAATTGCAACGTTTCTACACGCATAAAACAATAAATCCATCTAGATCCTATCTAGATGGACTTGTTGGTAGTTGATGTTTATTAAAAAACATTCAACCAGACTGTAATGAAGAAACGACTACAGGTAGTCGTCATTCCAGAAATAGCGTTCGCTATTCTGACGTTTGGTTATGCAGGAATCAAAACGGTGTCAATGACATGGATGACACCGTTATCAGCAGCAACATCTGCTGTTGCAACTGTTGCATCATTGATCTTAACGCCATTAGAAGCGTCAATTTTTACATCTGAACCTTCAACTGTTTTAGCTGTCTTCAGTTTAGCCACATCAGCAGCCAGTACCTTGCCTGAGACAACATGATAGGTCAAGATTTTCTTGAGCTTGGCAGTATCTTGAAGTAGTGCGTCTACTGTACCTGCTGGAAGCTTATTAAACGCTTCATCGGTGGGTGCGAAGACGGTAAATGGCCCTGGACCTTTGAGTGTATCGACCAGACCAGCTGCTTGGATTGCTGCAACTAGTGTCGTGAAAGAACCATTGTTAGTGGCAGTGTCAATTATGTTGGCCATGTGTTTTACCTAGTTCTGTGTAACTTGTTACAAATCTAAACTATTCATTTAATAAAATCTATCTATCATTAGGCGTATGTTAAATTAATTTTTTTATTGGTACCATAAAAGTTTATATATATTTATACAAATTTTATACAAATAAAGAATTATTTGTACATCTTTCAGGCGGATCAGTTATGAGAACTGCTGGATGCGCTGACGATTTTTTTACACAGTGGTAGAGGCGATCGCATCCAAAGATTGTCAGAGTAGCACTTACAATACCAATAAAGTTAGCTAAAATAGATGATTAAAAGTATTTAGTTGGTATAAATAAACCTTTAGATATTTAGGAGCGATCGGAAAACTTTATAGCATAATCCATTCTAGATAGACAAATCAAGGTTTTTAGAGAATTTAAATATACTTGCATTAGCTTTTTGTCAGGATTTATTGACCAAAAAAGTTGGTAATAATTGTATTTAACTGATATTATTTCATCACTAAATACATTTCACTCGTTGTTTGTGTAATTCCACTTGGAAATAACAAACGCCCCATCATAACTAATGCTTTTAGCAATTGTGATTGGCCGGGTCGTTTATTTCCAAAATTTATCATGCGTAAGATTTACGCCAAAACCTTCTCTAACTCCCATTTATCTATATCCTCTACCTTCTGTGTGGTTGGTATTTCTGTTGACTGTGCGTAAGTCAGGTATGTCAACAATGAGACTTTTAGGCAATATTTTCCCCAAACTATAACTTTCATGAACAGAAGAAGACTTATTGCTTGGATTGCTACAGCAGCTAGCAGCATGATGCTGGTAATAGGCTTGCAGTTCGTTAATTTATCACCAGTAAGCTCTGTAACGACACTTAACGTGTATGCAGCTGTCAGTTTAACAAACGCGCTGAATGCCATTAAGACTCAGTACCAAAATGCTAACCCAGGCGTCAACGTTGTTTATACGTTTGGTGCTTCTGGTACTTTACTGAGCCAAATACAAGCAGGAGCACCAGCAGATATTTTCATTTCTGCTGCTACCAGCCAAATAGATGTATTGCAGAATTCAACCCCAAGTAAATTGGTTGCAGGTAGCCGTAAAAACGTTGTCAAAAACCGTCTAGTTTTGATTGCGCCCACGACACCTCCCGTTAGTGGTGGTAGTGCTGCTCTCACTAGCTTCAATGGTTTGACCAATGCCAACATTACTGGTATTGCCATAGGTGACTATACAGGTACTCCTCCAGTTGTGCCAGCAGGAAATTATGCCAAACAAGTTCTCACTAGCCGAGGTATTTTTACTACTCTCAGTCCCAAATTATACCGTGCGGCTAATGTGCGTGCCGTCTTAACTGCTGTTGAAAATAAAACTCTTGTAGTTGATGGTGTAACTAAAACTATCAGTGCAGGTGCTGTTTACAAAACTGATGCGGCCATTTCTAACAAGGTAAGAGTCGTACAAACTGCCCTGACAACAGAGAGCGATCCGATTGTTTATCCACTAGGTATACTTACCAAAACTAAAGTTTTAACGACGGCACAGAGTTTTTCTAACTACTTAAGTGGTAGTACTGCTCAGAATATCTTCAAAAATACTTACGGGTTTATCCTGCCTTAATCACCAGAAAGTAAATCAATCAAGTACTCGTTGTCGTGAATTTTGAACTATTTGGAGTTATGTCTTGTGAAGTTCACTAAAAAACTCTCAATTATTGTTTGTAGTTTGACTACTGCCTTCCTTCATACTGCTGTGATTACTAATACTTATAAGTCAGCAGCACAAGCTGAAAGACAAGAACTGATTATCAACGGGGGATTTGAATACGACTCTCTTTTAGATCCAACTAATCCCGAAACTACAAATCCTAATGTTACAGGATGGGTTAAATCTGGTAATTCGATAGATACATCAGGTACTAAAATTGACAATTTTCCTAATACTGGTAAGCAGGGATTATCGCTTGGTGGATTTTCAGCTATTAGCTATATATCACAGACTATCCCTACATTTCCTGGTCAATGCTACAAACTTACTTACTATCTTGCATCGACAGAAGAGGCACCCGATCTGAAGAATAAATTTAAGGTTTTTATAGGTGGTAAAAAGGTTTATGTTCAAAAAGATACTCCTTACCAATCCTACACACAATATACATTAAATTTTAGAGCAAAAGGAAGATCCACCGAAATAAAGTTTGGCTCCCAAGCTAAGTTTGCGTTTTTATATTTGGATGATGTGAGTGTCAAAGCTACACCTGAATATCAAGGGAAAAACTATGGGGATGATCCCGTGATAGATGATGGAGATGAATAAACCACAGGTAGAACCCTAAGCAATGTCTGGCTCAATAGTGTCAAGAATGCCACTAAAATTCATCTGATGTTAAAAACTCCATTATGGGTTTATTGAGAAAAATTGCCTTGGTGTATGAATCATTATCCACATCTATAGCTAACTCTTATAAACCAGAAGAAAGTGTTCATTTTTATTGACACTACTGAAACCCAGACAGCATTGATGTAACTATCAACTTATTTTCATTGTCAAAATTTAGAATTATTTGGAGTCAAGTTTCATGAATTTAACTAAAAAACTCTCAATTATTGTTTTTAGTTTTACTACTACCTTAATTAGCACTGCTGTGATTACTAATATTTATAATGCAGCAGCACAAGCGGCAGAACTTGTTAAAAACGGAAGCTTTGAACTCGATCCCCTCGTAGATCCTAACAATCCCAACGCTACAAATCCGAATATTACAGACTGGACTAAGTCTGGCGATCCGATGGATATATCAGGGATAAGAATAAGCAATTTTCCTCAGCATAATAGTGGTAATCAGGGCTTATCACTTAGTGGATTTATAGACCTCAGCTACATATCACAGACACTTTCTACACAACCTGGTCAGAAATACGAACTTAGTTACTATTTAGCATCTATAGATGAAGCCCCTGACCTTGATAATCAATTTCAGACATTTGTAGGTGAAAATAAGCTTTTTGATCAAAAAGACATTTCTTTTCAACCATACACGCAATATAAGTTCAATTTCACGGCAGATGCATCATCCACAGAGTTAAAGTTTGGGGATTGGGATAAATATGGATTCTTATACTTGGATAATGTGAGTGTAAAACCTGTGCCTGAGCCATCAACTATTGGAGGAATAGTTGTTACTGCTGGTTTATTGGGAATATGGCTGAAGAAAAAGAAAGCAATTAGCTAGAAAGAATAGCCCTTTTTTTACCTTTTGGAAAAGAACAGAGCGTAAATCCCTCAAACTACTGTGCGGTAGTTATGAGGGATTTGGTCATCTTCTACTAAAAGTTATTCACTGAATTTCACTAACTATTCATTTTTGTCTTGCGAGTCAAACAGCTATAAACATACAGCGATCGCTTTTTTTCTAGGATATAAAGAGTTGGAAAACATGCCCTACCCCAACTTTCGATCATTGACTACAATGAATTTACAGCATCTTTTACCTTGCGTTTTTTCAAAAAATCGGACATAAATGGTTTCTCAAAGATTAAGTAAAACAAATAGGCAATAATTAATGATAGTGGTAGAGCCACCACATACAATACCAATATAAACTTAACTGGTGGCATTTGAAGATTCGAAAGTAAATGTTCTACCACTGTTATTATGACTGCGTGAGTAAGATATAAACTGTAAGAAAATGCTCCTAATGCAATTGCCCAACGAGTTTCAAAAAGCCGTAAAATAAGTGATTTTTTACCTTCAATTACAAGTTTAGTACAATGAATGAGTATACAAGTTGCTGTTAATCCACAAATATAATCGTAAATCCATTTTTCTATTTGCTGATTAGTTATCAATGCAATAATAAAAAATATAATTACAAATACACTCCAAGGTAACGATTCCCTCATTGCTACTAACTTGGGTTTTTGAGAGAATCCAATATCTGCTGCTGCCATACCTAAAGCAAATAAACCGAGAAACCAAGGATGAACTGGCTCCATAAGTTCATTCCAAAGATAGAATGGTAATAAGCTAATTAAAAAAGTATTAATAACAGTGTAAAATAAGCCAAAACGCCGCCATATAGGTAGCAGAAAAAGTGGAAAGATAAAGTATATCTGCCACTCGATAGCGACACTCCACATAGGTGCATCAATAGATTCAATTGTATCAGAACTAAAATTATGAATGAGTAGCAAATGAGTTATCACGTCAATCGGAGAAAAGAAAGGGTTAAAACCATCTTCACCTTCTGGCAATTGATGCCATTGAAAATTGAAAAATTTAATCAGTCCTAATATAATCACTGCTACTAATAAAGTAAAAATAAGAGCCGCATAGTAAGGAGGTAAAATTCTCCGCACTCGCCGTTGGATATAATTCCATAAACCTCCAGAAAGATAAACACTTTGCGAACGGGTTACAGGTAGCATGAGAACGTAACCGGAAAGTACAATGAAAATAGCTACAGCAAAAGTTCCATAATTGAGAGTTTTACCTATTAATTGCAAAAATATAGGCACTTGCCCCATGTATCCTGATAGATGATACATTACCACATACAGAGATGCCAATCCACGTAAGCCGTCTAAGTAATGAAGACGCAATCTCTGTTCACCAGATTTACCAGATTTTAACACTTCCATCGGAAAATTTGAGTCATTATTAATTGCGTTCATTCAATAATCAACTACCAATAAAAGACAGTTAGTTAGTAAACTACGTAATTTTTATCAGAAGAATTCAGAACTCAGGAGTCAGAATTCAGTATGAATTCTGTACGAGTGGGTGACGAATATTGGTTAAAACCTCGCCCCTGGTGGGCGAAAAAAATTAAAATATTCTCGCCTTAAAACTCTATCCCTTTATGGGTAGAGTATTCTGAATTCTGAATTCTGTATTCTGACTCCTGTTTTATGTAGTTATTGGAAATGACCCTTATCGGATAGTTCAATTTACGAGTGTTTGATTAACAGGTTGCTTTAAACCTGGAGTTTCGACTAATCAGGAGTGCGAAACTGCTGAACAAATCAGATATAAAACTTTGTCAATAATCAATATGTGGGTTACGAACTGCCCTAGTTTCCAAGAAATACGTAGCATCTTGCTCTATTTCCGGTGTCAGCACACCTGGAAATAATTTGGGTTTACACTCGGATGTTCTCTTAATTAGCGTCGCACTAGTTTGACAAAACTTATGAGGCTCTAGTATGTTAAATAATTCAAAATCATTGAACATCGTTGTTGCTTGAGCCTGCTTAATATCACTAATTTCCTTTTGACCTGTCGTACTTGTTAGCTTATCGTGGATAACCATTATCCCCCCATTGGGATTAAGCAAATCAAATAATTCTCTGAATTGAACCCCGCCAGAATTAGTAGCATCGTTCCAAATAAAATCAAATGGAAGCCACTGATTATCAAGGTTGTTGATGAATGTCCTGAAATCAGAATTATGAAATTTAATTACATGTGTCAAGCCTAAACTTTGTATGACATCCATAACCTTTGGAGCGCTTGATACTTCTTCTTCCAGGTTATCGATAGCGTGAAATATCGGTTTGTATTCAGAGCAATAATAAGATGGGTTTGCAAGTGGGGGATCAGCACAAAGATATTCTAAATGGATGTTATGTAGCTCTGCCTGTTGTTCTTTCCCCTTTAAAAAATTCCTACGTTCATTCCACACATGTCTACGTTCATTCCAAACATGGAGTTTGTTTTCTAACTGTACGACTTCTTTGCTGAAGTCTTCAAGATTATCTACCAATGCTTGAGCAATAAACGGAGATGTATAACCCATTCCTGCTTCCACTACACTACAAGGACGCGTGCTGCGAATCAAACTATAAAGTAGCGGCCCCATAAGCTCAGTTCCCATTGTAGGCATACGCAACTTTTCTACCGTATCTAAAAAGTTCTTATTCAAAGGCATTGCATTGAGTCTCCTAATCTAGATTTATATTCTGATGTTGGATAATAGAATGTGTTGACTTCAGAACACCTTGCGCTCTTCTAAATGAGCTAGGATATCTGAGCGCTCACGCCAAACCGAACGCAACTGCTTGCGAGTGAACATCTCTAACTGATCGCCAACATGGGGCGAACCCGGTTGAGTAGCATTGCCGTAGCTAATGAGTGCCATCGCCTTTATTGGTTGAGAAAATTCAATGGCTGCGACGAACGAATCACCACTAACTGCTTGGAAGCGATTTTGCGATGCTGGAGCAAAATTAAGAACGCGGAAAAGACCGAGACGTCCAACGCCACCATTAGCAGGCAAATCCTTATTGTTTACCACCAGCCGAAAAACGTCCCCCCATGCTACATTTAGCGCCCCGTATGCCTTTTCGACTTTGGCAGCAGCAGCTTCTAATGTTGCGACTGCACTAGATGGATCGGCTAAACCGTCTGGTGTGGTGAGTGGGGATTTTTCACTCCAAGGTTTGCTAAACCCTTTATCCCAGTTCATCTGTTCTACCCAAGCGGCAAAGAGTACCGCACCCTTGCTATCTGCATTGGCTTGCCGATCCCAGGCTTCTAGGGTATCAGCAGCTAGCCGCGCTAAGGAACTTCCTTGCTTGCGTGCTGCCGGAATTAAGTCATCCAAGATGCGATCCGCTAGTTCCATCCGGGTTGAATGTTTGTATTGCACCATTTCATCAAAGGAAATTTTGTCATCCTCAAAAAGCATTTTTAGAGAACGCTCTGTCCGAAAATTTGCAGGAAAATATGGGGAACGAGGTGCCATGTAAGAAGGGTAATTATCTGCTTTAATAGCAGCAGGAAACGTGGTTGTCCAAGGTGGGTCGTTGGTATTTTGCAACCATCCGCTTTTCGGGTTAATAATGCGTGGTAAATCTTTATAAGGATGGATTTTTGTCCATAATGTCTTGGAAGTATCACCAGGAATAATCCCTTCCCAGTATTCAAAATTACCTTGAGAACGAACTGGAACATTACCGTTGAACAGGTGCATGATATTCCCATTTCTATCTGCATACATCACCGTGAACATTGGCAGTTGCAAGCGTTTGAGTACGGTTTGAAATTGTTTCAAGTTTTGGGAGCGTGCCATATCCCACCACTGTTCAAGTACCTTTGGTCGATCGAGACCGACAACCCGTAGTGCTATAGCTTTACCGTCTTTCTGTGTCAGTACTGGCCCGTGGATAGAACGTTTTACAATTAAAGATTGGTTGCGGATTGTACCGTCTTTTTGTTTTACCTTCAAGGAAAGGGTTGTGGTCTTGAAGGGACGAACTTTGCCATCGAAGCGATAACCATTGTCAACTAATTTGAGTTCGTAAGCATCCCAGCCATCGAAAGTGTTGATGGTATGAGTCCAGCCCAAATTATTGTTAAATGCGATCGCCAATACAGGAATTCCTACAAGTGTTGCTCCGTAAGCATCAATACCTGGAGCAGTCACTTGGGCTTCGTACCATAAGAATAAATCCGCCCAAAGCAAGTGTGGATTTGCAAGCAGCATCGCTTTACCACTAGCAGAATGTGATGGAGCGATCGCCCAACCATTAGACCCTGCTTTTGGCTCCTGCTTAGTATCGCCTGCAACACTTGCTGCAACATCTTCTGGGTTAGCAATAAAAGTAAAATGCAGAACTCTGTGTAAGTGAGCCAGAACATCTTCTGCTTTGACTGGCAACACTAGCTCTACTTGATCATCAATCAGTTCGCCATGCTCTTGAGCATAAGCATTAATTCCAGCAGCAAAGGCATTCAGGTAGCTACGAAAAGCTGGACTTTGGGAAGTGTACCAAGAACGAGCGCGTTCTGGAACTCCCATAGTCTGTACCCAACGGTCTGATTCTAAATATTTCTCTCCCCAATATTCGGCAGCGCGTCCACGTGCTTGACCATAAAGACGCAAAAGCAAGTTACCATGACTTTGCATCTGTGCCCAACCGAAGGCTTGAAATGCACTTGGGACATCCTTGCCATATATGTGAGGTATGCCATAGGTATCCCAAAGTATTTCAGTGGATTTTGTGACCTGTGCAGGAGTGTAACTTCCGACAACGAAAGTAAATAAAATACCAAGTATAAATGCTAAAAGTCGGAATATTTTTTTTTTGAAACCTTTATGTAAATAGCTCATAATAACTTGGTTTAGATTTCAGAAGTCACACAATTTTGGATTTTAGATTTTAGATTGACCCCAAAAATTAAGTCACTGGCTCTGTCAATTAAATTCGGGGGCAACTTTTGGAGACGCTGCGCGAACAGACCTTTTTAAATTTTAGATTTTGAATCTTCAATCCAAAATCCAAAATTTAAAATCTAAAATTCGGTAAGGCAAATAGTTTATCGAACACAATTTAGGAGTCGTTATGTCTAGCTATGAGCCGCTTCTTCCATCTTCTTCCTTAAACTGAGTGGTCTCATGTCCGTCCAAACTTGCTTGATGTACTCAAGACATTCCGCTTTTAAACCACTATGACCTGCATCTCGCCAGCCAAGAGGGTTTTCTCGGTCAATAAGCCAAATGGAATACTGTTCCTCATGATTGACTACCACTTTGTAAATCGTCGTGTCTTCTTTGTCGTCTTGATACATAATTTATCTCCTGGATTTGTCTTGCACGATGTCAAACTTAGTTCTTGTATTCTTATTCTCTCATTTGATGACTCACCTCTTTTCTTAACCTGCTGATGCTTTAACCTGCACAAGTTCGTCAACTGGAATATCGAATAAAAGTGTATTTTTACAAAACTCTTGCCATTCAGATGTTACATTTTCAAAAATGATATTTTCATCCTGAAAAATACCATCTGTGACTACATAGTTTTGTTGCAGATAAAGAAAGTCGTCATCAGTTAGGTTTCGATTGATTTCGACTTCCTTACCGTCGATTTGTTTCTTTTCTTTTCTGCTATTTTCAGCACGTTCTGTCCACTGACTGAACTGACGTAATTTTTTTAGAGAGTAAGCTTTACAGTATTTTCCCATTGTTGCCATAGTGATACCTCTGTTTATATTCTTTTGTATGAGTTGGCCTATTTACCTTTGATAGGTATTTTCGTAAACTGACTGCAAGATTGAAGGTTGCATATTTGTCACAGTCTTGATTTTATCGTCATAGACGAGGTCTACCATCTAATGAATTGGCTTTCCCCAGACTTCTGTACCTTTAGTCAAGCCCAAAGATAGCACGAGGTTTGTATGGCTGCTCTAGCAAGGTGCGCTCGTCGTTATCCATAACCAAATCTAATGTAGCTACAGCTTCTTCTAGGTGCTTGATCTTTGTGGCACCAATGATGGGAGCAGTAACATTTGGTTGGTGTAGAAGCCAAGCTAGAGAAATCTGGGCAGCAGATACACCGCGTTGCTTTGCTATATCTATAACTCGGTCAACTATTTCAAAATCAAACTCTTCATAGTCGAGTTGATAATCGGTTCTAGCACGAATCGTCTTACCGGAACTATGGCGAGGCTGATTACCAGCCAGAAAGCCTCGTGCAATAGGACTCCACGGAATCACCGCGATCGCCTCAGTTTGACACAACGGCAGCATCTCTCGCTCTTCTTCTCGGTAAATTAAGTTGTAAAGATTCTGCATGGAAACAAAACGAGTCCAACCATGCATATCAGCCAAGTAAAGCGCTTTAGCAAACTGCCAAGCGTACATGCTGGAAGCCCCGATGTAACGAGCCTTACCTGCCTTCACAATATCATGTAGTGCCGCAAGAGTTTCCTCAATCGGTGTCTCGTAGTCCCAGCGATGAATCTGATAGATATCTACATAATCTGTCTGTAACCGTCGTAACGAGGCATCAATACTATCCATGATGTGCTTACGGGACAAGCCTTTGTCATTGGGACTATCCCCCATCGGATAGTAGACCTTGGTGGCAATAACAACCTGCTCCCTTTTGGCAAAGTCCTTGAGCGATCGCCCAAGGATCTGTTCGCTAACTCCCTGCGAGTACATATCAGCAGTGTCAAAGAAATTAATTCCCAACTCTAGGGCTTTTTGGATGAACGGACGACTCGCTTCTTCTGGAAGTATCCATTCTTCCCATTCAGGACTACCATAACTTAAAGTGCCAAGGCATAAACGCGAAACTTTCAATCCAGTTTTACCAAAGTTGACATATTTCATACGAGAAGAATACGGAGTATTAGAGAATATTTTTTCCAAATATTGAGTATTTATTTTAAAGAAGAATCTCCTGATAAAATCCTTTAATTAAAATAAAGCCATGCTAACTTTTTAGCTGGTTTTACGACAAACAAAGCAGACCATATCAGCCTCTGCAATTAATGCTAAATCAAGTTTAAAATCATATACACGAACTTCTGTAAAACCGACATTTTCTAAAGTTGATTGGACTTCAGCCTGAGAATAACCAATGACTGAAAAACTAGTATCTAGGCGTTTCCAGCAATTTCTTTCTCTTAATTGAAAAGTTGTTACAAAAACTTGACATTCTTTGGTTTCTGGATGATAAATATTTTTCATAGCCCAAGCATATTCATCTTTAATATCACCTAATACACGACCGTTCAAATTAGAATTATATGCTTCTTCTAGACGTAAGTCGAATACAAATATACCGTTGCTATGAAGTGCGCTGTATACATTATGGAAAGTACCTGTTAATTCTGACAAATCCAGAATGTGATTGAAACCCAAACCCATTGAAGAAACTGCATGGAAAGTAGGCGGCAATTCAAAGAAGCGCACATCACCAAGAATCAATTTGCAATTAGGTGCATTCTGATGAGCATATTCCAACATTCTCTGAGAGCGATCAATTCCAGTTACTTGATAACCTTTATTTAGCAGCCATTGTGACAGTTCCCCTGTCCCACAACAGAGGTCAAGGATACTCGCTCCTTCTGGAATGTAAGGTAATAGTAATTTTTCTAGGGTTGGCAAGGCTATTTTGTTGTAACTTGGTCCCAAAGCTTCGTTATATATTCGGGCAAATGGTTCATCAAATTTGTTATAGCTAGTTGCTGAAGACGAAGACATAAAAGGTTTTTCCTTGCTTCATAATTGATGAAAAGTAATGGTCTACTCGCGTTAATATGCAAGTTAAATGTGAAACAATTTATCAAAACTTAAGGTTACTTAGGGTAGTAAAAATTTGTCGTCGCTTATCGTTAAATGCTCCACGACCATGTAAAAATCTTGAATTATCCATCATTACCAGATCACCTGCTTCCCACGGGATCTTTTCTGTTAGCTTGTCGAAAATTTTCTCTATTTCATCAGCGACTTCATCAGAAGCTCTTGAACCGTCATCAAAAATTGCTTCTTCTGTCTTTTTCTGATATACCCAAAAGTGATTGGCAAATGCATTTTGATGATTATATTTGTTTTTTATTACAGATGAGCAAGTATATTCTACAGAAACAGTTTGATCGTCGTTAAGCTGATAACTTACACCATCAAGACTGTCCAATATTTGCTTTATATCATCTATATTATTACCATCTGAACCTATTATTCCCTTCAATATATTAACTGGAACATTTTTATAAGAAAACTTGAGTTGCTTGGAAAGAAATAACTGTTTCGACTCTTGACTCAGTTCCTCCCACACTCGGATACCATCCCAAAATAAAGTTTCGCCTTCTTGTTCGGCTGGTACAGTACAGCAAAACCAAATAATATCAGGTCGAAAAGGAAAACAAGAATTTTCGCAATGAGGAATAAGACCATCCATCCCGCCATCTACAAAATTGACAAACTTGTCAGAATCAATGCTGACTTTTGTAAAATCTATAATATGTTTCCCACTAAATTGTTCTGAAAAATCTTTCATCTGCTTGGGAGTTACCCCAAAACCTCGGAAGAGAATAACTCCAGATGACTTAAATATTTCCATAGTCTCTGCTACAGAGAGATCAAGAATATTTTGACAATGATTACTATATAGTATCTTTCCTGTGCTAGTGCCTAGTGGCTCTATTTTACCGATCATATCATTCATTCCTCCGATTATTTAGGTAATTTATGTTCACTTTGCTAATATAGATATCGCTTCCAAAGCAAAACATATTGTAAAAATCAGATTCTTTAATTTTTCATAAATAGTCAACAGTAAATTGTTATAATTCAAAACACTTTATTAAATAAAAATCAACCTTTATTATTTCCAAGTTAACTAGCATTTATGTTTTTTCTAATTCATTCTGTTTCTTTTAAATCTAATTCATAAAAACATTCAAATGCTCTAAAATAGTCTGGATATGAGGCTTGGTAATGATTGTGTAATGATTGCTAGGGATACTAATAATCTTTATTGGCTCGCTTGAAAGTCCAGCCCAAATTAAAGTTGGATTAGAAAATTCATTAGATACTTCATCACTAGCTTGAAAGTATAGAATTTGGTTTGGATAAACTTGTGGTGTATAGCTTTGTAGAGCTAGTACGTTACTCTTAAAAACATTCAGAAGACAACGAAGCTGTTCTAGTTCAAAATCCAAAGGCACGAGGTTAGCTATCCTTGCCTGTTCTAAAAGATAGTTCAATTGCTCGTCTAGCGTCAGTCCTTGAAGTTGCTCAACCGAACCCGATAGGTTTTTCCCAGCAGACTGTGCCATATCTGTGGCAAAATCGACTAATATTTTGACATCGTTGTAGTCATCAATCTCTGCAATTTGCTCGCTGTTAACTGGTGCTGGGCTGTCTAGCATGGCAAGCATGGCAACTTGCTCACCATTTCTTAGTAACTGAGTTGCCATTTCAAAAGCTACAATACCACCCATAGACCAACCTCCCAGAAAATATGGGCCATTCGGCTGAATCTCGCGTAGTGCTTCAATATACTTAGCTGCCATATCTTCAATCCGGTTATAGGGCTGCGATTCCCCATTCAAACCTACTGCTTGCAGCCCGTAGAATGGTTGATTTGAACCCAAATGAAGTGACAATTCGTAGTAGCAGAGAATATTCCCACCTACTGGATGCACAAAAAACAGAGGTGGCTTGGAACCTTGAGGTTGAATTGCCACTAAGGGGGACGAGGTTTGATAATTAGCCTGCTCGTGCAGAATATTTGCTAACTGTTTGATAGTTGGACTCTGGAAAATAGCAGATAATTGGATATTTTTATCAAACTGTTTATTAATTTTTGCTATTAAGTGTACAGCTAAAAGTGAGTGTCCGCCAAGCTCAAAAAAGTCATCGTTGATGCCTAAGCTTTCAATGCAAAGAACTTCTTGCCAGATATGAGCAAGGGTTTGCTCAATATGAGTGCAAGGAGCCACATAATCATTTCCTATATTGGGGCGGGGATGAAGTATCTTAGCAAGACTTGTTGAAGCTAATTTATCTTTGATGTCTCCAGCAAAAGAGGTCTGCTCAACATCGCTTAAAGATTCTAGCTTCAGCCATTGGTTGAACCTAGCTTGTAAATCTCCTGTGGAGAGAACAACTTGAGTTATTTTAACACTTTTTAAAATACGTTGAAAAGCTTTTATGCCTTCTTCTGGTGTGATAAATAATTCAGATAATGTTGTTCTACTGGCTGTGTTTTCTTCTTCATTAAGTTGCCAGCGATGTCTACGACGGGCTACGCCTACGCAATTAACACTAATCCAGGGGACAGGATTTGTTTGATTTTGTTTTTGAGCAAAAACATCCATAAAGATGTTCGCTGCTGAATAAGCGACGTATCTTAATCCTCCTAAAATGGATGATAAAGAAGATATCAACAAATAAAAATCAAGTTCTCTCCCTTGCAAAGCTTTTTCTAGTACGAATAATCCATTAGCTTTTGATTGAAAGTGAGACTGACAATCAGTTTGAGAAGTTTCTTGAATAGATTTTAGTGAGTTGTCGTCCACAATCTCTGGTGCGTAAATAACACCATCAATGTCGCCAAAATGCTCCGTGACAAAAGCGATCGCTATGAGCATCTGTTCAAAGTTGGTCACATCTGCGCTCAAAACTAAAACCTCGGCTCCTAACTCCTCTAATGCTTGCAATTTCCTGATTTTGCAGCTCACCTCATCTTGATCATCATGAGTTTCCAGCCACCCAAACCACTCACCTTTTTCTGGAAGATTTTTCTGTCCAATCAAGACGAGTTTTGCCTGCACTGTCTGAGCTAGAGACTCTGCTAGTATCAGTCCAATACTTCCTAGACCCTCAGTAATTAAGTAGACTCCGCCGTTGCGTAATCTTGATGTTTTTCCCTTACCTTCTGACAATCGTACTGGCTCAAAAGTTTGCACCCAACGATTCAGACCACGGTAGGCTATAACCAATTCCGAGGATTTAGTTTGTAGCTCGTCCAGCAAATAATCTACAAGTTTCTCCTCTTGCCAACTTCCTGGTTTTGGAAGAGCAACATCAATGCTACGACAGCTGATATTTGAGTATTCTTGAGGAATGACTTTAACAGCTCCAAGTACTGTCGCTTTTTCTGGGCACAGCATTTCTTCTGCTGTCACTGATTGTATGTTGTTGGAGACAACTGTGATTTGAAACTTATCAGTCCAATTCTGTTTTCCAAGTGCCTGGGTGAGAAACAGCAGGCTGTAGAATCCCAAATATTGAGCGCTATCAAACCACTCAAGTTCTGATTCTGCGTGGTAGTCTGGTGTGACACTCCATAAATGAATAATTGTCTTAGGAATCTTGTTTTGTGCTAGAAGTTCATTGAGCAAGGCATCGTAATCATTACTTTGTCGAGGATTGAGGGTATATAGGCCAGTGCTTAGTTTGGAGAATTCTGACCCGATCTGGATTGCGATCGCATCTTGTCCCTGCTGTTCGAGTCGTTTTACCATTTGAGAACCCAAACCGCACTCATCGATAAACACAAGCGTGCAGAAATTTTGCTCTGCCAAGTCTCCTTTACCAAGCAACTCTGGAGGTGCAGATTGCTTCCAAAAAGGTAGGTAAAACCAGTCAGCAATATCGGGCTTTTTACTCAATGACACTTCCGTAGCACGGACATCGCGTGGCTGTGCTTGTGGCGAAATCCAGTAACGCTGACGCTCAAATGGATATGTTGGTAGAGGGATGCGATAACGCTGTTCGTTGGCGTAAAAGCCAGACCAGTCTATTTGAACTCCGAAAAGCCAGAGGCGACCCAAAGTATTGAGTAGAAATGCTACATCTGACTGTTGCTGCTGGGGATGGCGGATTGAAGTCAGCACCACAGGTTCCAAATTATCATGCTGTTTGGCAAAAGTACTCAATGTCCGCCCTGGCCCAACCTCTAGTAAGATTCGCTCTGGTTCTTTAAGTAATTCAGTCATCCCTTCGCCAAAGCGCATAGTTTGCCGTAGATGTCTTGCCCAATAGTCAGGGTCTGTTGCTTCTGCTGTGGTAATCCAAGTGCCAGTGACATTAGAGATAAATGGAATTTGGGGGGGATTTTGCTTGACTTTTTGCAACTGCTGTGTATAAGGTTCAAGCAGGGGTTGCACCTCTTGTTCAGAAAGTTGAACCGAGAGCATAGCACCTGTTGGAACTTGCTGCATCAGTCGTCCTCTAGCAGCTACCAGCGCCAAAGCATCTTTGAGGGAGAAAACCCCAGAAATAGTTGCTGCCACATATTCCCCAATGCTGTGACCAATCATCGCTTCTGGTAACACACCCCAAGCTATCCACAATTTGGATAAGGCGTATTCAATGACAAATAGCGCACTTTCGGTAATACAAGTTTGTTTTAATTGCTGTGTAGCTGTTTGAGTTTGTGCTTCACTTGGATAGAGAATATCTCGTAAATCTAGCCCCAAGTGAGGTTTTAGAATCAGGCAGCAGCGATCGACTTCCTCAGTAAATTTCGGTTCGCTGTGGTACAACTCCCGACCCATATTTACATACTGCGCTCCCTGTCCAGGAAACATAAATACGACAGGTCGATTACAAGGCTGTTGATAGTGGGTGAAAACTCGTTGAGCTTCCAAAGTATGCAGTGCCTCGACTGCATCATCAATATCATCACACACCAGCATTCGGCGATGGTTGAAAGCCTGACGACCAATTTGGAGAGTGTAAGCCACATCAGCCAGGTTCGTATCGGGATGCTGCTTAAGATGATTTGTCAGATTTACTGTGGCGGTTTCTAAAGCAGAACTGGTTTTTGCAGACAGCATTAACAACTTATGGGTTCGCCCAACGTTAGACGCTTCAATAAAAGGAGCTTCTTCTACAATCACATGGGCATTAGTTCCACCAAAACCAAGAGAAGTAATTCCAGCCCGACGAGGAATTCTGTCCGATTTCCATTCTGCCAGTGTGGTATTAACATAGAAGGGACTATTAGCAAAATCGATCTGGGGATTGGGCTGCTCACAATGTAAGCTAGGTGGTATTTGTTTGTGTTTGAGAGCCAAGATAGTTTTGATTAAGCCTGCGATACCGGCAGCCGCATCCAAATGTCCAATATTGGTTTTGACTGAACCAATAGCACAGAAACCACGCTTGAGTGTACTGGTACGAAAAGCTTTTGTCAGAGCTTTAATTTCTATAGGATCGCCTAATGGTGTTCCTGTCCCATGTGCTTCTAGGTAAGTGATAGTCTCAGCTTCTACCCCAGCAGCGGCTATGGCTTCTGCAATCACCTCCGTTTGACCTTCGACGCTCGGAGCTGTGAATCCAGCTTTCAAAGAACCGTCATTATTGACAGCAGAGCCTTTAATTATTGCATGAATGCGATCGCCATCAGCAAGAGCATCTTTTAACCTCTTGAGAACCACAATTCCTACACCGCTACCGAAAATAGTTCCCTTTGCTTTAGCATCAAAGGCGCGGCAGTGTCCATCAGGAGACAAAACCCCATCTTCTTGATAAAGATAGCCACCTTTTGATTGCATATCCAATATCGAAATGCCACCTGCCAAGGCCAGATCACATTCGTAATTGAGCAAGCTTTGGCAGGCAACGTGGACAGCAACTAAAGAAGTAGAACAGGAAGTTTGAACTGCATAACTTGGCCCAGTTAGATTTAATTTGAAAGAGACGCGCATGGGAAGATAATCGGGATGATTTCCCAGACTAATTTCCACATCGCTTGCTAATTCTCTAATGTTGGGGTTTGAATAAAGATTGAACAAATAATTACTTATAGTTGAACCAGCATAAACCCCTATTGAACCAGAGTATCTTTGAGGATCATAGCCAGCATTTTCAAGCGCACCATACGCACACTCCAAAAAAATGCGGTGTTGGGGGTCCATAATTTCAGCGTCTCTAGGGTTATAGCCGAAGAATGACGCATCAAACAAATCTATATCTTCTAGTGGAACTGCTGCTTTTACATAGTTGGAGTCACTGAGCGTAGCAGAGTCTATACCCGCAGACTCTAATTCTTGAGCAGAAAAAAATGAAATTGATTCTACTCCTTCTCGTAGATTCTGCCAAAACTGTTCAATATTCTCTGCTTTAGGAAACCGCCCAGATAGACCAATAACAGCTACATCTGCCTCATCTACGTCATTAATTTTTTCTAATTTGTTCATCATCATTTATATTTTTGTTAATTAATAATTAGTTGTAGCTGCTATGTATAGCAATCCTTACAGGAGTTGTGAAAAATAGTTTTTTCATGATTTTGTGTAAGTTCTGAGTATTATAGTTCACTTCTTTTCTCCCTTCGTCTTTGACCACGAGAAATACTTTGTTTAGCAGAAAGTATTTCATTCTGCCGAGGGCATATAATATTCGCAAGAGAATTTATAGTTGGTGCTTCGTAAATACTCTCTATAGGAATGTCAACATCTAATTTTTTGTTTAACAAAGAAATAGCCTGAAGGGCTGTTAGAGAATCACCGCCCAACTCAAAGAAATTGTCGTGAATGTTCACGTTGTCAAAACCAAAGAGTTCTTGCCAAATGTCAGCAATAGTTTTCTCAACATTTTTACGGGAAGCCGCATAAGTATTCCCCAAAGCATCAGGCATTTGCTCAACCAGGGTTTCAAACAACTCATCAGCGGACTTTGCGTTTGAAGTAACCGGGAGGGATTCAGTAACTAAGGATGAGCCTATCAAAGCTTGATTAGTCATCATCTGTCCGCCATTTGTTGAAATCTGTTCAGATGTAAAAAATCCCCCTGCTTGCATTTCAACGACGCTTTCCTTGACTGCCCAAATCACCTGTTCAATGTCTTCATCAGTATGAGCTGTAGATAGATAAAGAGTGCGTCCTTCCCAAACATAAATCCCCTTTTCTAACAAGTGGTAGAAAAGCAAATTACTAAGTTGAGTCTGACAATTAAAACGGAAGAGAGAACCAAAATTAACTACTTGAATTGGTACTTGTTTTTGTTCAAAGTAACTATTAAGAATTTTGACTAATTGTGTCGTCCGTTGATTTAACTCTTCCTGAAGTTTGGAACCACTGTTCTTGATGTGATTGAGTACAGCCCAGGCGACAGCCATAACGAGAGGATGCTTGAAAAAAGTACCAGCGAAAAAAGTTGTTTTCACTTGGGGGTAAGACTCATCTCCATAGTTCCACATACCTCCGTCTAATGCATCCATGAAAACAGCTTTACCAGCCACCACCCCAATAGGGATGCCAGCAGCAACAGCTTTACCATAAGTTGTGATATCTGCTTGAATACCCCATAAAGCCTGAATGCCGCCTGGGTGCATCCGAAAGCCAGTAACCACTTCATCGAAAATTAAAACAGTTCCAGTTTCTTGAGTTAATTGTCTTAACTGAAATAGAAACTCTTTAGGCTGCAAATCTGGTCGACTGCTTTGTATCGGCTCAACTAAAATTGCTGCTAAGTTATGAGCATGGTCTTTAAGAATATTCAGAGATTCGGGAGTACCATACTCCAGCACCATCACATCCTCAGCCAAGTATGATGGAATACCTGACGTCATCGGGACAGAACGCAGCGTTCCGTCGTTGGTTGTTATTCCTTTGACCAGAACTGCGTCAGAACCGCCGTGATAAGAACCAGCAAATAAAGCAATTTTTGAGCGTCCTGTCACAGAACGTGCTATGCGTACAGCCCCCATCACTGCTTCTGTGCCATCGTTACAAAAAGCTGTCCGTTCCGCACCCGTCAACTCGCAAATTAACTCAGCTAGCTGACCTGCAAGACGCGATTGTGGCCCGTGTAGTATACCTTGCTTGCTCTGCTCTTGGATGGCTGCGATCGCAAAAGATGGCGAATGACCAAATAAAAGCGTACCAAACCCCATCGAAATGTCTACATATTCGTTGCCATCGACATCCCAGAGTCTAGCACCCTCTCCACGCTCTGCATGGATTGGATATATCATCTCCTTAATAAAGGGAAAGAACCCTGATACCGCCCTACTATTGGCATGGCAAGAACGATAAGCTTGGGTGAGTCGTTTAGATTCTTGGGTACGCTTGACAAAACGTGCAATTAAAGCATCCAGATGTTTCTGCTGGCGGGGACTCAACATCATCGATTCTTTCTCTATAGGTGTGGAATCGATTTTCTGATCTTTGAACTGTACACTAAACGCAGAGGTATTAGTCGAAGTTTGAGCCTGCCCATTTTGATAGAGAGGTTGGATAGCTTCTATTGAAGGCAAAACTTCTTTGGGTAAACTTACTTGGGGTAATAAGTCTACTAGTTTAGACATTACCTGAAGATGCTGTGAAATAATCTGTTCAATGGCTGTATTTGCCACAGGTTTCTCGTCTTTTTGGTTGACTACTTGCGTATCTGGAGCTTTTTTTGGTTGAGACACAGATTCTCTTGGGGTCGAATCCCTTAAACCATCCCCCTTGCTCCCTGCTAAGAGCTCCCTTGCCTCTTTTTCAATCCAGTATCTTTTTCGCTCGAAAGGATATGTTGGCAAGGGAATACGATGACGTTCTTCATCAGCATGAAATTCTGACCAATTCACATTTATTCCCTCCAGCCAGAGTCTACCCAATGTATTTAGTAAAAACGCTATATCTGATTGTTGCTGCTGTGGATGTCTTAGTGAAGAAAGAACTACCTGCTGGGCGCATGATTGCTTGTTAGCTAAGGTACTTAATGTCCGTCCTGGACCAACCTCTAAAAGAATTTGCTTTGGCTGTTGCAGCAATTTGGCGATCGCATCGCTAAAACGCACTGTTTGGCGTAAATGTTTTACCCAGTATTTCGGGTCGGTTGCTTGGGCTGGGGTTATCCAAGTGCCGGTGACGTTAGACACAAAAGGAATTTTTGGAGAATTAAGGCTAATTTTGCTAACCTGTTCCTGGAATGGCAACAGAATCGAGTCCATCATTGGGGAATGAAAAGCATGGGAAGTATGCAGACGACGACAATCTACACCTTGCTCTGTCAATCGGTTTTGTAAATCATCAACCGCTTCTTGCAATCCAGAAACTACGCACATATCTGGTGCATTGATTGCAGCTAGAGACAGTTTTTCCCCTAGAATGGGTTGGATTTTTTGCTCTGGTAGTGAAACAGCCATCATTGTTCCCGATGGAAGCTGCTGCATCAGTTGTCCTCGGTTGGCTACGAGTACTAATGCGTCTTCTAAGGAGAACACACCAGCAATGCAGGCTGCGACATATTCTCCAATGCTGTGACCAATCATTGCAGAAGGACGTATACCCCAAGCTATCCACAATTGAGCCAAGGCGTACTCAACTACAAATACTGCGCTTTGGGTAATATGAGTTTGTTGTAGTTGCTGTGTTGCCGCTTCCGTTTGCTGATGCGGATACAATAATGTCCGCAGGTCTAACTTCAGATAAGATTTGAGAAATTCACAACAGTAATCAACCTGTTTGCGGAAAATTGTCTCAGTCTCGTATAATTCTCTACCCATGTCCACATACTGCGCGCCCTGTCCGGGAAACATAAATGCAATCTGTTGCCCAGATGGTTCGGTGAATTTGGTGAAAACCCGTTCCGAAACAGGCTTTTCTAAGACTGTGACTGCATCGTTAAGATTTTGACAAACTAACATTCGGCGATCGCTAAAAGCCCTTCGACCCACTCCAAGAGTGTAAGCAACATCAGCCAAGTTAAGTTCAGGATGTTGTTTGAGGTGATTAGCCAAATTTGCTGTAGCTGTTTCTAACGCAGATTCCGTTTTCGCAGAAATAACCAACAGCTGATATTTCCTCCCCTGCCCCT
>CAXUOL010000019.1:15631-24834 GCA_964252435.1 uncultured Nostoc sp. | reverse complement strand
ATTCCTTAACAGAAATGGTGAATGGCTATGGATTTCTGGCAGTATTTGTTGCTGGCTTAGTTGTCCAACGCAGTTACAGAAATCCTGAAAAACCGCTAGCAGAATTGGAATTTGTTGAGCAAATTGAGAAGCTGCTAGAAGTTGGGACAATTTTACTATTGGGTTCAATATTGTTATTGCAGCCAATGCTTAAGTATGGTATGCAATCTTTGTTAGTGATAATTTTGTTATTCTTGATCGTCAGACCTGTAGGAGTTTGGATTAGCACAATAGGAAAACGTCCTCTAGATTCACGCCGCCAAAGCTTCCACCCAGCAACTCGGTGGTTATTTGGATGGTTCGGTATTCGCGGAGTTGGTTCTTTATATTATCTAGCCTATGCCTTTGGTCATGGCTTGAAAGGTGAAGCAGCCGAACAAATTGCTTGGATAACTTACACTACCATTGTAGCCTCGGTAATTGTGCATGGAATTAGTACAACTCCATTAATGAAGTGGTATGAGCGCAATTTTGCTAACAAGAAAAATACTACTCCTCCTACCACAATAGATGAATTTGAGTAAAAACATTTTTTGTATGTAGCGACTGTCTTGAAAGTCGCTACAATTTAATTTTCTGAACTTGTTCAAACCGGAGAGGCGCTTTGAGTATTAAATTCTGATTTTTTTGTAATAAAGGGGTTCGGTTTCGGTTTATATTCCCTATTTACCTGTTACTTTTTCAATAACTTCTTTCGCTTTTTCGCCAAAACTTTCTGGGGGATTTTGTTCTTGTTCAGCCTTCAAATTTCTTTCGTAAGTCTTCTCTATAGTATTAAGATTTTTTGAATCTTTTATTGCTTGCTCATAAGCTTCTTCTCGTTCTTCTTCTTGAACACCAACACCTGGATCGTATTCGTTAGCACGATTAATTTTTTCTTCAGAATTTGGTTTATACTCTGGAGGTACTAGTTTTAATTCTTCAAGAGTAGTTGCATAACTAGTTTGCTGAACAAAAATGAAGGAACCTGTCAAGCTGATGAAAACCATCAAGCTAACAACCAAAAAGCTTGAACGAAATGCTTGTTTTAAAGTTAATAGAATTTTTTGCATGAAAAAAACCTCCTAATCTTTTGTTATGAGCCTTTTTAGGTAGAAGATAAACTAAATATCTTAGACTCACAGGCATCCTAAGTGTTTAGGTACAGTTCTTTCTTCTACCTCAAGGTATATTAATTTTTAGTTATAGTAATCTTAATTCACAAGACTAAAATCCCCGACTTCTCTAGTAAGTCGGGGATCTCGTGGTTCACAAATGATTTAGTAGTAGCACAAAGTTGTGTAATCTTACCCGCGTACCTCTTTAAAATGAGAATCGCTATAGCCCCAAATTGTCGTGCTTACTAACATACCATCCAAAACTCAAATTCTGGAATAATAGCTTAAGTTTACTCAAGTAGACTGATATTTTACTTTCTTATCGGATAGAGACTTATGACCAACTGTGATTAATTTTAATTCCTCGGCTTTGCATTACCTCTTCAAATAAATTTGTTGGTAATGCTTCTTCTACAGGAAAAACTCCGGGTTTTTTGAGTTTACCTTCTAGCAATAATTGGGCAATACTACCTGTGCCGCAACCAGAAGCCACCGCTGTATTTTCATGCACTACAGTTGAACAATAAACGGTTGTTTCACCATTTTTCTGCCCTGTAACCTCAGAACGAACTGCTACTCCAATTCCACTAAAATTATTAGTGACATCTGTCATCGAATGGCTGACATGAGACAGAAATTCAATCATGTAACGACGCTGCATTAACCACTTGGGAAAAACGTGTGCCGCAATCCAAGTTAGATGATTATAAAAATCTGGAACAGAGCCAAACTTAGTAATTACAGTTTTCACTGATGGGAATGCATGGGGCAGTGTAAAGGTTTCTGGCATATCAAACCAGTAAACTCCACTGTGTCCATAAGGAGATGGAAACTCAACTACTTCCCTTTCACTGTAAGGCTTGACTATTTCCCATTTTCCATCTATCCAAGCCTCAAAAGGATACTGCAACCCTAGAAAAGTTGTCCGCATCACTGTAATACCAGCACCGCCAGAACCAGAAACTAAATAACTTAAATGGATCTTTTCTGGTTGATCAAATTGTTCAACTCCCTGGCGTACCATGCTGTTAGAAATACCAGGAAAAATACCAGTATTAATAATTGCCGTCACGCCAGCAGCAGCAGCTTTTTCATGATAATTAAGAGCTTTGCTGGTATAAGAACGGTGGTCGCTAACATCTAGATAGTTAACACCTTCAGCAATACAGGTTTCGAGAACATTAGTATCTCGATAGTGAAATGGACCGGCACAATGGATGACTAAGTTAGAGTTTGCGATCGCATCTCGCAGCTTGTCAACTTCTGCCAAGTCTAATATCAAAAACTGCACTTGCCCCCCCGAAGACAAGCTCACAGCCTCCCCAAACTCCGCAGAACGTCCAGTAATCATAATTTGTGCTTGCGTATGGGTAGCTAGATCCTCGGCAACACTGCTACCAATCCGCCCTCGTCCTCCAAGAATTAAAACGTTGTCTGTCATTACTCCAGATTCGCAACACTAACCTTATTTCATCAGTTTTGCGTCCTGTTTGCCATCGGTTATAAGTATGATTTATAGTATTTAATAAAATTTTTGCTCTATCTAAATAGTTGTAAACAAGTTTGTAGTAAGGACTTTAGTCCTTATTTTCTAAGCACTAAAGTGCTTACTACAAACCCTCAAAACTAACTTTACAAAGTACTACATTTGCGCTTCAATTTGCCTAACTACTGTCAGCGCTGAATAACTCACCCCAGCAGTACCTTCCCCTGGATGGGTGGAGTCACCAACTAACCACAAATTCTGGATTGGTGTCCGATTAGCGAACCCAAAAGGGCCAAAGGTAGGTATTCTTTGACCAATACCGCCAACTATACCGCGATCGCGGGCTGTGAAATGGGCAAAGGTGCGGGGTGTTGCGGCTTCTTGATGAATAATCGTTTCTGGTTTGAGATAAAAGTATTGAGCAAGACGAGCGATCGCTTCTTGGGTAAACTTTTCTTTTAGTCCTTCATAATCATCAGTCTGCCACCACTGTCTAGGATCGACAAATGAAGAAGCAATAATTGTCGCTTTCCCCTCCGGTGCGCGACCATCTCCAGGATGACTGACGGAAACAAATAAGGAATTATTCTCGCCAATGGGGCCATCAGCATCGTACAGAAATTGGAGGTGGGGAGGGCATCCAGGCGGAATCGCGCTGGCATCTACACCCAAATACACCACAAAAGCACCCGATGCTTGGGGCAGTTTTTCCACCCGGTTTTTATAACCAGATGGCGCTTGTTCTCCCAACAACTGCACCAAATTCTGCACGGTGACGTTGCTAACTATGTGGTCGGCTGCTTCTGTCCAAACTTCGCCAGTTTTCTGATTTCTAATAACAACAGCACTGGCTTTACCGTTTTCTACTTTGATTTGTTCTACTGTGTGACGCATCAATAGTTTGCCGCCATCTCTCTCTAGGGATTGTACCAAGCGATCGCTTAATACTTGCATACTTCCCTGGAGGTGAAACAATCCTTGAGGCAGTTGGGATACACTCAACGCTGTGGCTGCATAAAGCAATGCTGTTTCTTCTGCATCCACCTGGGAGTATAGCTTCAGTTGCAAATCTAAAAAAGTTCTCAGTCGTCGGTCATTTCCCAGTCCACATAACCGTAAAGCATTTCCTACCGTAAACAAGGTGAAGGGTACAGTAATTAATGTACTCGGACGCACCGCTTGCGTTAGTTGCCACAAATCCCATAAATTACGCGGTGGTAGTACCGGGTCGCGTGCTTGAAATTCCCAACTAGCATTAAATAAAGTTGCCATCAACTGCCAAAACGGTTCGCTACCAGGAAACTGTTTTTGTCGTTCCTCTTGCCATTTCTCTTGGTCGCGCCAAACGTTGATGGGTGTGGTTTCCCCAGGTAAATACACCGCACAAGCAGGGTCGCAAGGCGTTGCTTGGGGCAAATCTATTGACAATTCTGAGAAAATGCGGTGGTGAATTCCCCCTGGTTCCAACCCCGCCACTTGAGTTGCTCCCACATCAAAGGTAAATCCCTGGCGTTTAAAGGTTGAAGCACAGCCTCCTGGTACAAGAGCTTGATCCAAAATTAAGACGCTGTAACCTTTATGAGCTAATAATGCTCCAGCAGTCAGTCCACCTATTCCTGCACCGATAACAACGACATGAGAGTTACTTTTGTCAAGATAAATGCTGGACATTAATTAGTTTATTTAAAATTCTTAATACTTTTACTTATAATTTTACCTTAATCTCAAAGTTAAATAGAGACCTAACCCCCAACCCCTTCCCTACTAGCGTTGGGGAGTAAGATTGAAAGCCTCTCTCCTTTTAGGAGCTACGGTGTCTTATAAGGGGAGTAAGATTCAAAGCCTCTCTCCTCTTCTCTACTCTTAGGTTAGGACAGAGGTCAAAGTGAATCAAGGGCGGATCAACCTAATACCATTTCTTTGTGAGGCTGCGCCAAATTTTCTTTCTTCCTTTGTGTCCTTTGCGCCTTTGCGGTTCGTTCCTTATATAATTTGGCGCATCATTATACAGAATTGGTATAAACCCAAAAAATTTGAAATCAACGGCAATAGATTGCTGCATTGTTCAACCAACTTTGTGGCACTGGGTAAACTAGAAATTGTCCCTTTCAAAATCTTCATAGCCGTTTTCGCCGCCTTTTGCATTGCCCCCTCTTGAGGAATTTTCCCAGCTTCTGCTAAAGCTTTCACTTGTTCTAATGCCTCAGCTTTATCTGCTTGCGGTCGTCCCAATATTTGGGTGTCGGACTTATTTAGCGCCCAGAAGAATCATCCAGCACAACAATGGAATCAATTTAATCACCTGGATTACAAGCTTTGTAAGGCGTAAATTTAGTCTTACAGGTTAAAAATGAGCGAACTGACAGAATCTGGTGCAAGTTCAATAATTATTGCGATTGCAGATGAAGCAATCGGTGAATTTTAGGGAAGACTGAGCTTACGTCCTTATTTTCCCTATTTTTCTGTGCTAATTATGAATGAGCAACCGAATTCAATGCCTCCCCTGCGCCGAAGTCTCACTTCACAAGAAACTTGGGGGTTTGGATTTAGCGGTTTGCTTTTATGGTTAGGGACGGCTCCTGCTATACATGCTGCACTAGGTCCGCAGGCGCTCTACGTGTGGTTGCCTGGAACCATCATTGGCATACTGCTCAACCTGCAAGTTAAGCGGTTAGGGACATATTTCCTAGAGGTCGCTGGAGGCACCCCAAACTATATGACCCGCTTGCTCCACCGATTCCCAAAGTTGGCTCGTTATGGGGCGATTGGCTACCTGCTCGGCTGGGTCTCTGTTCCGCCTATGGATGCGATTATTCTGACCGATTTAATCAAAGCGAATCTGACTCCACTAAGCATTACCTGTCCAGAGACTCTACTCAGAATCGGGTTTACAATTCTGCCCTTTATCGTTGCCTTTAGTGGAACTCGCACACTAGGTATTTTGCACTCTTTCTTTGTATTTCCGGCGATCGGGTTTCTTCTCACCTTTTGTCTCCAAGGCATTGGTTGGTTGAGTTTTGCCCCCACTAGCCCTGGGGTGCTGCCCGATCTGGGAGCAGGCATTTCCCTGATCGATTGGATGAAATGGTTCTTTATCGCCGTCTATGCGGTTTATGGTTGCGAGACGACATCTTCATTTGTGGCAGATAGCCTCCAACCCAGCGTTACCCTACGGTGTTTGCAGGTGACTTCTGGATTGATTCCGATCGTCTATCTCGGTGGATCATGGGTTTTAATGCGGTTAGCCACAGCCCCCGGATTAGGTGATAGCGCCTATCTCAATCTAGTGGCAGCAGCCCAACCCTTCTGGGGCGCATTCGCCCCCGCTCTTGTCACCTTTCTAATTACATCAGGATGTCTCCTTAGCTCTGCAACCGCTGTTTCTAACTGTCCCCGGATTTTGTATCAGTTAGCCAAAGATGGCTACTTACCGCCTGTATTTGCCGTGTTGTCTCGCCGGGGAGTGTTTGAACCCAGCTTAATTTTTACCCTTGGGCTGAGTCTAATTTGCTTGGGGTGGGGCGATGTAGAACGGGTTGTGATGGTGACGGGCACCGGCTATCTGACTTCGATGATGGCAATTCACTTAGGTGAGTGGGTCAGTCGGCGGCGACCAGCAGCCCGATGGCCCTGGTGGTCGCTGAGTTTCTTTGGCATTGAAGCGATTGTTTTGGTGGTGGGCGGATTGGCATGGGGCTGGCAGGACTTAGCCATTGGATTGCTCCTGCCTGGGCTGGTGAGCATAGCAGGCACTCAATTACCGCGCTTGAACGTCTCCCTGTTCCATGCCGATGGGTGGATGCAATGGTATCACCAACAACCCCATACCAGCAAAACAGATTGGTTGGCATTTCAGGTGATGATCTTAATTAGCTTAGTGTGCAGTGCGGTGAGTATTGGCTGGTGGGCGAGGGCGGGTTTAGATCAGGTGGGTGTGGAGCAAAATGTCGCGTTGTTTAGCATTTTGTTAGTGACGGTTGCCTTCGCGGGAGTAGCGATCGCCTGTTGGACTAGTCTGCCCCAAATTGCCGCCATTACTGAAGCCCGAGAACAGGTCGAACGCACACTGCTGGATTTGCAACAAGCCCAAACGCAACTCGTGCAGGCAGAAAAAATGTCAGCATTGGGTAATTTAGTTGCTGGGGTTGCTCACGAGATGAATAATCCTTTGGGCTTTATTTCTGCTACTCTCCAACAAGCTAAACCCACAATTGCTGATATTATTGAACACTTAAAACTCTATCAAGAAAGTTTAATCAAACCGGGTGATGACATTAAAGACCATGCCGAAGAAATTGACTTGGATTATAGCTTAGAAGACTTGCCCAAAATGATTGATGGAATGGTGATGGCCTGCGATCGCCTGAAAAATGTCAGCACCAGTCTTCGCACTTTCTCCCGTGCAGATAAAGATTATAAAGTGCCTTTTAATATCCATAAAGGCATTGATAGCACAATTTTAATTCTCAAACATCGCCTGAAAGCAAATGAACAACGTCCAGCCATTGAAGTGATAGCTGAGTATGGTAATTTACCTGAATTCGAGTGTTTTTCTGGGCAATTAAATCAGGTATTTATGAATATTCTGGCGAATGCTATTGACGCATTAGAAGAAGCAAATTCTGGGCGGATTTTTAGAGAAATTAAGGATAATCCCAACCAGATTAGAATTACAACCTCAGTGGTAGATGAGAACGTAAAAATATCAATTGCTGATAATGGTAACGGAATAAGTGAAGGAGTCAAAGAAAGAATATTTGACCATTTCTTTACTACAAAAGGAGTTGGTAAAGGTACGGGTTTAGGACTGGCGATCGCTCAGTCTATTGTGGTAGAAAAACATAACGGTTCACTGGTTGTGAATTCTATACTTGGTGAGGGAACTGAATTTGTCATTACCTTACCAATTCTGACTCAGACTCAAAATTAACTTGGTCGAGACTCTGAAATTCTTTGGTTATTATCTCTTCTACTAAATCGACTTCATCAATGACCCGATCAGGCGTTAAGAGTACAAAAAAAGATAAACGTAATTGGCAAAGGTATTAAATTTGTAATTTGTAATTAAAAAAGTCACATTAAATCTGCGTTTGCAGGTTTAAATTTGGTGGCGCATTTTAGAGAATTGGTATTACTGAGATTTTATACAAATTTGCTGTGCAATATTTCGGATTTTGGCAAAATAAAGAAAATACAACAATTTTGGATGTAATACGCGGTATAAGTATATCAACAGCAGTTTGTCAGTTAGTTGATACCATCCTGCGAGATGAAATGCAAATATTTCCAGTATCGGTGAGAGCAGATTCTAACTTTTTGTAAAGATTGCATAGGAAAACACGTAAAGTTATCTGCTTGATATTGAGAAATTGATAGAGGTTTCCTTTAAGGATGAAATTATATGTCAATATCAGCTTCTTTAGACCTGTCTAAAACTTTCTTCCTCAACAGCTTACTAGGAGCTAATCAGACAATTTATTTAGATTTTGACGGCAATATCACCTCTGGTACTTCCTGGAACACAAGTGAACGTCCGGCTAACATTATCACCCCTGCCTTCGACTTCGACGGCAATACAGCATCCTTTAGCTTGGCTGAACTTGAAAGAATTCAGTATATCTGGCAGCGCGTCGCTGAGGATTTCAGCCCGTTTAATGTTAATGTCACAACGCAGGCTCCAGCAGATATTAACGATCTGATTAAGAGCGGCAGTAATGATACTCGCTGGGGGGTGCGTGTTGCGATCGGCGGTAGCAGTTACGATTGGTATGGTGAAGAAGCCAGAGGAGTCGCCTGGCCTGGTTCTTTCAACTGGAATAGTGATACTCCTGCCTTTGTTTTTGCTGAAAATACGTTCGGTGATGATAAGTATACAGCTGATACTATCTCTCATGAAGTAGGTCATACGCTGGGACTCAAGCATGATGGACGAATAACCCCCGATGAAGAATACTACTATGGACATGGTAGTGGAGAGACGGGCTGGAGACCGATTATGGGATCGGGGTATTACCAGGAGCTAACCCAGTGGAGTAAAGGCGAGTATGCTTCTGCTAACAATACTGAGGATGATTTGCAAATTATTACGACCCAAAATGGGTTCACCTACCGAGCCGATGATTGTGGTGATACAATTGCGACAGCAAAGCCACTAACCATTTCTAGTACGTCTATCAGTGGTAGTGGCATCATTGAGCGCAATACAGATTTAGATTTTTATAGTTTTGTCACAGGTACTGGTCTGATTACCTTGACAGTGAATCCTTTTAGTCGAGGGCCAAACTTAGACATTTTGGCAGAGCTATACAATTCTGCTGGTACCTTAATTGCATCGTCCAATCCAACAGATTTACTATCTGCAAGTATTACAACAAATGTCGTTGCTGGAAATTATTACCTCAAAATTGATGGTATAGGAAAAGAAAATCCTCTTTCAACTGGCTACACGGATTACGGCAGTTTGGGGCAGTACTTTATCAGTGGTACTCTAAACTTTCCTAATATCCAGCGCTGGGCAACTGGGCAAGGTGGGTTTTGGGATACTCAAAAATGGCTAGTCGGCGATTTTAACGCAGATGGGA